>DASUXK010000293.1:0-4322 GCA_036377935.1 Usitatibacter sp. | reverse complement strand
GCTCGCGCCGATCCGCAACGCCGTGGAGCTCATCAGCCGCTCGCCGGACGACCGGGCGGCGACCGAGCGGGCGCGGGGGGTGCTCGAGCGGCAGCTGCGGCAGCTCGTGCGGCTGGTCGACGACCTCCTCGACGTCTCGCGCATCACGAGCGGCAAGATCGAGCTCCGGCGCGAGCGCATCGCGCTCTCCGCCGCCGTGCGCCTCGCGCTCGAGTCGAGCCGCCCCATGATCGACCGCGGCAACCACGAGCTCACGCTCGGCTTGCCCGCCGAGCCCCTGTGGCTCGAGGCGGACCTCGCGCGGATCGCGCAGGTGATCTCGAACCTCCTCAACAACGCCGCGCGCTACACGCGTGCCGGGGGACACATCTGGCTCACGGCGGAGCGCTCGGGGACTTCGGCCGTGGTCCACGTCCGCGACAACGGCATCGGCATCCAGCCGGAGATGCGCACGCGAATCTTCGACATGTTCACCCAGGCCGCGCACCCCGGATCGCACGCGCAGGGGGGGCTCGGCATCGGGCTCACCCTGGTGCAGCGGCTCGTGGAGCTGCACGGCGGGACGGTCGAGGCGCGCAGCGAGGGCATCGGGCGCGGGAGCGATTTCGTGGTGACGCTGCCCCTCGCGACGGTGGAATCCGCCAACGAGCCCGAGATGGGCGAGGACGAGCGGGCGCAGGACCGCCAGCCGCGCCGCATCCTCGTGGTGGACGACAACCGCGACGCGGCCGACAGCCTCTGCATGCTGCTCAAGGCGCGCGGGCACGAGGTGCGCGTGGCCTACGACGGGCTGGAAGCGGTCGGCGCCGCGGTCGCGTTCGCGCCCGAAGTCGTGCTGCTCGACATCGGGCTGCCGAAGCTTTCGGGCTACGAGGCGGCGCCGCGGATCCGCGAGGCGCGCGGCGACGACGTCCTGCTCATCGCCGTGACCGGATGGGGACAGGAGGAGGACCGCCGCCGCGCCCGCGAGGCGGGTTTCGACCACCACCTCACCAAGCCCGTCGACCCTGCCGCGATCGCGCGGCTCATCGACGAGGGCTCGCGCCGGCGGCCCTGAGGCCGCTCGGAACTCCTTCCACTCCCCTTCGGGATCCTCGTGCACCGCGGGCACCGTCGCGTGCGCCGCTTCTCATCACGTCGCCCATCGCCGTGCGCCGCCACTTCCGAGGCGCCGAAGCGATGGGACCGCCGGGAGCCTCGGGAATGCCGGAGCGGCGTTTCGTTTAGACTAACGGTCCTTTCAGAGGAGGAGGGCAATACCGATGAATCGACGCAAGTTCCTGGCGCGCGGGGCCGTGGCCGCGGCCGGCGCTGCCGCCGTCACGCAGGCGGTCGCGCAATCGAAGGACCTGCCGCAGATCCGCTGGCGCTGCGCATCGAGTTTCCCGAAGAGCCTGGATACGATCTTCGGCGGCGGCGAGGTGGTCGCCAAGCGCGTGGGCGAGCTCACGGGGGGCAAGTTCCAGATCCGCGTCTTCGCCGCGGGCGAGATCGTTCCCGCCTTCGGCGTGGTCGACGCCATCCAGCAGAACACCATCGAATGCGCGCACACGGCGAGCTACTACTTCGTCGGCAAGAACAAGGCCTTCGCATTCGACACGACCCTGCCCTTCGGGATGAACCAGCGCCAGCAGAACGCGTGGATCTACTACGGCGGCGGCCTGCAGCTGGTGCGCGAGTTCCTGCGCGACTTCGGCATCGTCTCCTTCCCCGCCGGCAACACCGGCGTGCAGATGGGCGGCTGGTGGCGCAAGACCGTCAACAGCGTGGGCGACCTCAAGGGCGTGAAGATGCGCATCGCGGGCCTGGGCGGCGAGGTGATGTCGCGCCTGGGCGCGGTGCCGCAGCAGATCGCCGGCGGCGACATCTATCCGGCCCTCGAGCGCGGCGCGATCGACGCCGCCGAGTGGGTCGGGCCGTACGACGACGAGAAGCTCGGCTTCTACAAGGTGGCGCCGAACTACTACTACCCCGGCTGGTGGGAGAGCAACTCGATGTATTCCTTCTACGTGAACACGAAGGAATGGGACAAGCTGCCCAAGGAGTACCAGGCGGCGATCGAGTGCGCCGCGTACGAGGCCAACATCGACATGATGGCCAAATACGACTTCAAGAACCTCGACGCGCTCGAGCGCCTCGTGAAGAACGGGGTGAAGCTGCACGCCTTCTCCAACGACATCATGGTCGCGGCGCAGAGGGCGGCCTACGAGCTGTACGAGGAGGAAGCGGGCAAGAACCCGGCCTGGAAGAAGATCTACGAGCCGTGGAAGCGGTTCCGTTCGCGCGAGTTCCTGTGGCACCGCGCGGCCGAGTACTCGTACGAGACCTTCGCCTACAGCCATCCCTTCGGCAAGTAGGCGTTCCGCCGGAAAGAAAAAACCCCGCCTCGGCGGGGTTTTTTCATGGCCGTCGTAGCGCTACTGCTGCTTGAGCAGGCGCTCGAGCTCGGACGCGGGATCGCCGGGCTGCGCGGGCGCCGTGCCCGGGTCCTGCCCGGGTGCGGGTGCCGGCGCGGGAGTGGGCATCGGGACCGTGAGCTGGCGGCGCAGCTCGTCGGCCCCCGAGCCCTTGATCGCTCCCGGGGCCGCGCTGATGTTGTTCGTGACGATGCCCGGGAAAGCGATGATCGTCGCGACCATCAGGACCTGGATCACGACGAACGGCACCGCGCCCCAGTAGATCTCCGAGGTCTTCACCGACTTGGGCGCCACGCTTCGCAGGTAGAACAATGCGAACCCGAAGGGCGGGTGCAGGAACGACGTCTGCATGTTCACCGCCATCAGCACGCCGAACCAGACGAGGTCGATGCCGAGCTTCTGCGCGACCGGCGTGAGGAGCGGCACCATGATGAACGCGATCTCGAAGTAGTCGAGGAAGAACGCGAGGAAGAAGATCAGCGCGTTCACCACGATGAGGAACCCGAGCGCGCCGCCGGGGACGCTGGTGAGGAGGCGCTCGACCCACAGGTCGCCGTCCACGCCGCGGAAGACGAGGCTGAAGACGGTGGAGCCCACGAGGATGAACATCACGAAGCTCGTCATCGTCGCCGTGTACTCGAGCGCCTGGCGCAGCAGGCTCCACGAGAGCTTGCGCTTCACCAGGGCCATCAGGATCGCCCCCGAGGCGCCCATCGCGCCGCCCTCGGTGGGCGTCGCCACGCCGAGGAAGATCGTGCCCAGCACGAGGAAGATCAGCACCAGCGGCGGGATCATCGTGGTGAAGACGCGCACGACGAGCTGGGCCCCGGAGAAGCGGCGGAACTCGGGCGGGCACGCGGGCGCCGCCTGCGGCTTCACCATCGAGACGATGAAGACCCAGAGCGCGTAGCAGCCGGCGAGCGCGAGGCCCGGGAAGAGCGCCCCCTCGTAGAAGTCGCCCACCGAGGCGCCCATCTGGTCGGCGAGCACGATCAGCACGAGGCTGGGCGGGATGATCTGCGCGAGGCTGCCCGAGGCGGTGATGACGCCCGAGGAGAGCCAGTTCGCGTAGCGGTAGCGCATCATCACCGGCAGCGAGATGAGGCCCATCGCGAGCACCGAGGCCGCGACCACGCCCGTGGTGGCCGCCAGCAGCGCCCCCACGAACACGACGGCATACGCCACGCCGCCGCGCACGCGCCCGAAGAGCTGCCCGATGGTGTCGAGCAGGTCCTCGGCCATGCCGCTCCTCTCGAGGATGAGCCCCATGAACGTGAAGAACGGGATCGCGAGGAGCGTCGCGTTCGACATGATGCCCAGCACGCGCTCCGGAAGGGCCTGGAGCAGCTCGGGGCCCACGCTGCCGTGGATGATGCCGATCACGGCGAAGAGCAGGCCGTTGGCCGCGAGCGAGAACGCGACCGGGTATCCGATCAGCAGGAAGACCACCAGCCCCGCGAACATCAGGGGCGCCATCATCTCGAAGGACATTACTCGTGCCCCTTCTTCTCGAATTCGGAAGCGGGGATGAGCCCGCGCAGGAAGGCGACGCGCTTGATCACCTCGGAGATTCCCTGCAGACCCAGCAACGCGAACGCGATGGGGATCAGCAGCCGCACCGGCCAGCGGATGAGCCCGCCGGCGTCGGACGAGTACTCCTGGATCTCCCACGAGCTCACCAGCGAGGGCCAGCTGTACCAGCCGATGATGACGACGGCCGGCAGGAGGAAGAAGAGCCCCCCCACGATGTCGATCCACGCCTGTGCGCGCGGCGAGAGCTTGCCCGCGATCACGTCGATGCGCACGTGCTCGTTGCGCTTGAGCGTGTAGCCCGCGACGAGGAGGAACACCGCCGAGTTGAGGTACCACTGCAGCTCGAGCCAGGCGTTCGAGGCCATGTTGAAC
>DASUXK010000292.1:0-3263 GCA_036377935.1 Usitatibacter sp. | reverse complement strand
CCGTCCTCGCCGCCGCGGCCGTGCAGCGCGATGAAGCAGCGCGCGAAGCCTTCGCGCTTGAGATCGAACAGGTCGCGCTCCTTCGGGTCGAACGGATGCGCGTCCACGCCCTTCGAGCGCAGCGCCTTCAATACGCCGTTGCCGCTCAGGAGCGAGATCTCGCGCTCCGCCGAGCGTCCGCCGAGCAGCACGGCGACTTTGCCGAATTTCATTTCGCTTCACCCACTATGCGCACTTCGGGAACGAGATCTATGCCCGTCTTTTCCCGAACTTTTTCCCTGACCGTTTGAATGAGACCTTCGATATCCCCCGCAGAGCCTTGCCCATCGGGATTGACGATGAAGTTGGCGTGCTTCTCCGAGACGCGCGCGCCGCCGCGCGCGAGCCCCTTCAGGCCGCAGGACTCGATGAGGCGCGCGGCGTGGTCGTTGTCGGGATTGCGGAACACGCTGCCCGCGTTCGGGAGCGAGAGCGGCTGCGTGGCGATGCGGCGCGCGAGCAGCTCCTTGATCTTCGCGCGCGAGGCCTCGCCGTCGCCCGGCCCGAGCTTGAAGTAGGCGGCGACGAACCACTCTTCCCGGCCGTCCTTCGGCCGGCAGTGGCGGTAGCCGAGGTCGTAGTCGGCCTGCCGCCGGAACGAGACGCTTCCCGCGCGGTCGATCGTTCGCACCGACTCGACGATGTCCCAGGTCTCCGCGCCGTAGCAGCCCGCGTTCATCGCCAGCGCCCCGCCCACGGTGCCCGGGATGCCCGCGAGGAATTCCGCGCCCTGCAGGCCGTGCTGCGCGGCGAAGCGCGCCACTTTCGGCGCGGCGACGCCGGCGAGCGCGTAGACGCGACCTTCGCGCATCTCCGGGCGGTTCATCGAGCGGTGCATCAGCACCACCGTGCCGCGAAAGCCGCCGTCGCGCACGAGGAGGTTCGACCCGAGCCCGACGAACAGAAGCGGCTCTTCCTGGCTTACGGTCTTCAGGAATTCGCTCAAATCGGCGAGATCGTCCGGTACGTAGAGCCGGTCCGCCGTCCCGCCCGCGCGCCAGCTCACGTGCTTCGCCATCGGCTCGTCCCGCCTCAGCTCGCCGCGCAGATTCCGGAATTGGAGAGGTTCGGCCATGTTCATGTCAGCTGCGCCGCGACGTTGCCGATGGAGCCCGCGCCCATCGTCACGACGACGTCGCCGTCCTGCGCCGCGCGCTGGATCGCTTCCGGCATGCCGGCGATGTCCTCGACGAACACCGGCTCGACCTTGCCGAAGACGCGCAGCGCCCGGGCGAGCGTGCGCGAATCGGCGGCGACGATGGGCGGCTCGCCCGCCGGATAGACCTCGGCGAGCAGCAGCGCGTCGGCGGTGGAGAGGACCTTCACGAAGTCCTCGAAGAGATCGCGCGTGCGCGTGTAGCGGTGCGGCTGGAAGGCGAGCAGGATGCGCCGCCCCGGAAACGCGCCGCGCGCCGCCTCGAGCGTCGCCGCCATTTCGGCCGGGTGGTGCCCATAGTCGTCGATCAGGGTGAACGAGCCGCCGCCCGCGGCCTTGACCTCGCCGTAGCTCTGGAAGCGCCGGCCCACGCCGCGGAATTCCGCGAGCGCGCGCAGCATCGCCTTTTCCGCTATGCCGAGCTCGTCGGCAACCGCGATCGCCGCCAGCGCGTTGAGCACGTTGTGCCGCCCCGGCAGGTTGACGACCACGTCGAGCGGCGCCGCCTTCTCGCGCCGGGCGCGGAAGCGCATCCTGCCGGCGTCGTGGCGGATCTCCTCGGCGCGCACCATCGCCTGCGGCGAGGTGCCGTAGGTGAGCACCGGCTTGGAGACGAACGGCAGGATCTCGCGCACGTGCTCGTCGTCGGTGCACAGGATCGCTGCGCCGTAGAACGGAAGGTTCTGCAGGAACTGCACGAACGCCTGCCGCAGCCGGGCGAAGTCGTGCTCGTAGGTGTCCATGTGGTCTTCGTCGATGTTCGTCACCACCGCGATCACCGGCTGCAGGTGCAGGAACGAGGCGTCGGACTCGTCGGCTTCGACCACGATGAAGTCGCCCGCGCCCAGGCGCGCGTTGGAGCCGGCCGCGGTGAGCCGCCCGCCGATCACGAACGTGGGGTCCAAGCCGCCCTCGGCGAGCACGCTCGCCACGAGGCTCGTGGTGGTGGTCTTGCCGTGCGTCCCGGCGATGGCGATGCCCTGCTTGAGGCGCATCAGCTCGGCGAGCATCAGCGCGCGCGGCACGACCGGGACGCGCTTCGCGCGCGCGGCCACGACTTCGGGGTTGTCCCCTCGCACGGCGCTCGAGACCACCACCGCATCGGCGCCTTCGACGTTGCGGGCGTCGTGCTGGATGGAGACCTTCGCCCCCAGGCCGGCGAGCCGCCGGGTGACGGCGCTCTCGGCGAGGTCGGAGCCGCTCACCTGGTAGCCCAGGTTCACGAGCACTTCGGCGATGCCGCTCATGCCGGAGCCGCCGATGCCGGTGAAATGGATGCGCCTGACCTTGTGTTTCACGAGGCGAGCTCCATGCATCGACGTGCGACGACCCGCGCGGCGTCCGGCTTGCCCAGAGATCGGGCCTTGCGCGCCATTTCGAGCAGCTTCGCGCGATCGAGCGAGCCGATGAGCTCGGCGAGGCTCTGCGGAGTGAGCTCGGCTTGCGGCAGGAGGATCGCCGCGCCCTGGTCGGCGAGGAACCTCGCATTGGCGGTCTGGTGATCGTCGACCGCGTGCGGGAACGGCACCAGCACGCTCGCCATCCCGCCCGCGGAGAGCTCCGCGACCGTGACCGCGCCCGCGCGGCAGATCACGAGGTCCGCCGCGGCATAGCGGCTCGCCATGTCGCCGATGAAGGCGAGCAGCTCGCCCTGCACGCCGGCCTTGCCGTAGTTCGCTTTCAGGGCGTCCAGATGTTTCTCGCCTGCCTGGTGCACGACTTGAAAGTCTTTTTTCAACAAAGCCAGCGCGCGCGGCAAGGCCTCGTTCAGCGCCTGCGCGCCGAGGCTGCCGCCGACCACGAGGATGCGCAGCGGCCCGCTGCGGTCTTTGAATCTCTTTTCAGGCAAATCCACAGAAGCAATTTCGGCGCGAACGGGATTGCCGGTCCATTCACCCTTGAGGGCGCCCGGAAACGCGACCATCACCTTGTCGGCGACTTTCGAGAGGACGCGGTTGGCGAGGCCGGTGATCGCGTTCTGCTCGTGCAGCGCAAGCGGCCGGTTCAGCAGGGAAGCCATCATGCCCCCGGGAAACGCCACGTAGCCGCCCATGCCGAGGACCACGTC
>DASUXK010000291.1:0-3066 GCA_036377935.1 Usitatibacter sp. | reverse complement strand
CACGAGCACCGCCACCTCCACGAGCCGATCGAGCACGAGCACGAGCACGCGCACGATGCGCATCATCTGCACGCCCACGATGAACCGGTCGCGCCCGGCGTGCGTCATACCCATCGGCACCGGCACGAGGCGCTCGCGCATTCGCACGAGCATTTCCCCGATGCGCACCACCGGCACCACCACCACTAGCCTCCCATGACCTCGGAACGCTCCCACGTCCACGACCACCGCGCCCACGACGGACACGCGCACGCGGGGCACGCGCACGGCCACTCGCACGCGCCCGCCGATTTCTCGCGCGCGTTCGCGATCGGCGTCGCGCTGAACCTGGGCTTCGTGGTGGCCGAGGTCGCCTTCGGCCTCGCCGCCGATTCGCTCGCGCTCCTCGCCGACGCGGCGCAGGTCGCGATGTGGAAGGGGCTCGCGGCGGGCGCGACGAACCTGGCTCTCGCCCTCGCCCTGGGCTCGCGGCTGCCGGCGCCTCCGGTCGTCGCCCTCGCGGGCCTGCTCGGCTTCGTGAGCTACGGCGCGAGCCTCGTGCTCTTCGTGCGCGCGCTTCGCGACCTCGGCACGGCGCGCACCGGCGCCTACTTCTCCACCGCCCCGTTCGCGGGCGCTATCATTTCCGTCCTGTGGCTGGGAGAGCCGGTGACGGCGGCCCTGGCCGCCGCGGCGGCGCTGATGGCCGCCGGCGTCTGGCTGCACCTCACCGAGCACCACGAGCACCGCCACCTCCACGAGCCGATCGAGCACGAGCACGAGCACGCGCACGATGCGCATCATCTCCACGCCCACGACGAACCGGTCGCGCCCGGCGTGCGTCACACCCATCGGCACCGGCACGAGGCGCTCGCGCACTCCCACGAGCATTTCCCCGATGCGCACCACCGGCACCCCCATCACTAGCCTCCCATGACCTCGGACCATCCGCACGCCCACGCACACGCCGACCGCGAGGGACACTCGCATGCGGGACATGGACATGGTCATGGCCACTCGCACGCGCCGGCCGATTTCTCGCGCGCGTTCGCGATCGGCGTCGTGCTGAACCTGGGCTTCGTCGTCGCCGAGATCGCCTTCGGCATCGCCGCCGACTCGCTCGCGCTCCTCGCCGACGCGGGCCACAACTTCAGCGACGTGGTGGGGCTGCTGCTCGCGTGGGGCGCGGCGGCGCTCGCCACGCGCAAGCCCTCGTCACGCTTCACCTACGGGTTGCGCGGCTCGACGATCCTCGCCGCGCTCGGCAACGCGATGCTCCTGCTCTTCGCCACCGGCGGCATCGTGTGGGAGGCGATCCAGCGCCTGCACACCCCCACGGCGGTGGAGAGCGTCACCGTGATGTGGGTGGCGGCGGTGGGCGTGGGCGTGAACACGGCGACCGCCGTGATGTTCGTGCGCGGGCGCAAGGACGACCTCAACATCCGCGGGGCGTTCCTGCACATGGCGGCCGACGCGCTGATTTCCGTGGGCGTGATCGCCGCGGGTTTCCTGATGCTGCGCACGGGGTGGCTGTGGCTCGACCCCGCGGTGAGCCTCGTCATCGCCGTGGTGATCCTCGTCGGCACGTGGGAGCTGCTTCGCGAATCGGTGCAGCTCGCGCTGCACGCGGTGCCCGCCGGCGTGGATTCGGACGCCGTGCGCCGGCACCTGTGCGGCCTGCCGGGCGTCACCGAGGTGCACGACCTGCACATCTGGGGCATGAGCACGACCGAGGTCGCGCTCACCGCGCACCTCGTCATCCCGGACGGGCATCCCGGCGACGATTTCCTCGGGCGCGTGTGCCACGAGATCCACGATCGCTTCGGCATCGGGCACTCGACGCTGCAGGTGGAGACGGCGAGCGGCTCCGCGCCCTGCGCGCTCGCGCCGGACCACGTGGTCTGAGGCGCGATGGCGCCCTGGGAGGCGGTGCTCGACTTCTGGTTCGGGCCCCTCGCCACGCGCGGTCCCGCGCGGCCCGAATGGTTCCGCAAGGACGCGGCCTTCGACGGCGAGATCGCGCGGCGCTTCGGCGGCCTGCACCGCGAGGCGGCGGAGCGGCGCCTCGAGTCGTGGCGCATGTCCGGCCTGCCGATGCTCGCGCTGGTCGTCGTGCTCGACCAGTTCTCGCGCAACCTGTATCGCGGCGATGGGCGCGCGTTCGCGCAGGATGCGCATGCCCGCGAATGCGCGCGTGACGCGATCGAGCGCGGCGACGATCTCGCGCGCCTGCCCGTCGAGCGCCAGTTCCTCTACCTGCCGTTCGTTCACAGCGAGGACGCGGCCGACCAGGACCTCGCGGTCGAGCTGATGCGCAACCTCGAGGCGTTTGCGCAGACGCGCGACGCGGTCGTCTGGGCCGTGAAGCACCGCGACGTGATCCGCCGCTTCGGGCGCTTCCCCCATCGCAACGCCGCGCTCGGGCGGCCCTCCACGCCCGCCGAGCTCGCGTTCCTCGCGCAGCCCGGCTCGGGATTCTGACTACTTGCGCTTCGGCGTCGGCATCGCGGCGGTCTGCTTCTTCCCGCCGTCGCGCGGGCGCGACTTCCCGTAGCTGCCCTTGAACACCTTGCCCTTGAAGCTGCGCTTGTCGCCTTTGCCCATGGTTTCTCCATTGAGGGGACAGTCCCCGTTTTCCGGAAGAACGGACATCGTTCCGCCTGAGAGAAAACGGGGTCTGACCCCATTTTCTCATTCCGCGTCGGGTTGGTTCTCGGGGCGTGCCTTTTCGAAGGCGGGCAGGGCGAGGCAGGCCTCGTTGACGGCGGCGATGCGCGGCCAGGGCGCGAGGTCGAGCTTCACGCGGCGGGCATTGGCCACCTGCGGCACGAGGCACACGTCGGCGAGCGTGGGCTCCTCGCCGAAGCAGTAGCGCGCGGCGCGGCGCGCGGCGAGCTGCGCCTCGATGGCGTCGAAGCCCTCGCGGATCCAGTGGGCGTACCACGCCTCGCGCGCCGCGGCATCGAGGCCCAGCGGGCCCTCCAGGTACTGGAGCACGCGCAGGTTGTCGAGCGGATGGATGTCGCACGCGATCGCGAGCGCGATCGAGCGCACCCAGGCGCGGTCCTCGGCGCCGGGCGGGAGCAG
>DASUXK010000290.1:0-7581 GCA_036377935.1 Usitatibacter sp. | reverse complement strand
GAAAATCCCCGGAACAAATGTGGGAGGTGGGCACCCGCCGCCCCGAGTTTTCGCCAAGAGGGCGAGCCGACAGTACAGTGTCCGCTCTGGTCCTTTTCCGGTCCTTCAACCCGAAGGACAAGCAGCAATCAAGGCAGTGGCTTGGCCACCGCCCGATACGGCGTCTATAGAGGGAAAGAATGGTCGGGGTGAGAGGATTCGAACCTCCGGCCTCTACGTCCCGAACGTAGCGCTCTACCAGGCTAAGCTACACCCCGACAGGACAAAAAGGGCGCCAGGAAGCGCCCTCGAGACCTACTCCGGAGCTAGAACTTCCGCTCGACGGAGAAGAGGGCCAATTGTAGCAGACTGTCCCGGCACGGGGAATCGGGAATGCGCTCCAGGCGGGCCGTGGCGATGGCCGCCTCCTGTCGCGCCCGCGCCCGGGTGTATTCGAGTGCGTCCACCCGATGGATCGCGGCGACGACGGCCTCGAGATCGCCCATGCCCCCATGCTCCACCGCGTGCCGCACCGTGCGCCGCTCCTCCTCGGTGCCCACGCGCATCACGCGGATCAACGGGAGCGTGGGCTTGCCCTCGGCGAGGTCGTCGCCCAGGTTCTTCCCGGTTTCCTGCAGGTCGCCCGAATAGTCGAGCACGTCGTCGACGAGCTGGAATGCGGTGCCGAGGTGCATGCCGTATTCCGCGAGCGCGCGCTCGGCCTCCGGGCTCGCGCCGCCGAGGATCGCGCCCACCTGGGTGGCCGCCTCGAAGAGCTTCGCGGTCTTGTAGCGGATCACGCGCAGGTAGCTCTCCTCGTCGGTATCCGCATCGTGGACGTTGAGGAGCTGCAGGACCTCGCCCTCGGCGATGACGTTGGTCGCGTCCGCGAGCACCTTCATGATCCGCAGGCTCCCCGCGTCGACGATCATCTGGAACGCGCGCGAGTAGAGGAAGTCGCCCACGAGGACGGAGGCGGCGTTGCCGAACTCGGCGTTCGCGGTCTTGCGGCCGCGGCGCAGGCTCGATTCGTCGACCACGTCGTCGTGCAGCAGCGTCGCGGTGTGGATGAACTCGATCACCGCGGCAAGCTCGTGGCGCGCGTGCGAATCGGCGCCGAACGCGCTCGCGGCGAGGAGCACCAGCGCCGGACGCAGGCGCTTGCCGCCGGCGGCGACGATGTAGCTCGCGACGGTGCGGATGAGCGCCACGTCGGAATCGAGCCGCCGTTGGATCACGGCGTCGACTTCGGCGAGGTCGGCGGCGATCGGCGCGCGGATCGATTCGAGGCTGGGGGCGGGGGCGAGCGGCAGGTTCATGCGCGTGCGGGGAAGGCCGGGAGCGGGACCGCCGCGCCCGGGGCGGAACCCCCGGACAAGTCTTTGACCTTACGAGGAATTTCGCGTATTATAGCGAGTTCGGCCGATCCCACCCCAAATTTCTGGGGCGGAGTCGCGCCGGAAAACACGCAAACCCAGGAGTCCACAATGTACGCGGTCATAAAAACCGGCGGCAAGCAGTACCGTGTTGCCCCCGGCGAGAAACTCAAAATAGAACAGATACCGGCAGACGTTGGCGCTCAGATCGTCCTCGACCAGGTGCTGATGGTCTCGGATGGCGAGGCCGTGAAGCTCGGTAATCCCCTCGTGTCCGGGGCGAAGGTCTCGGCCACGGTGCTCGCCCACGGTCGCGGCACGAAGGTGAAGATCTTCAAGATGCGCCGCCGCAAGCACTACCAGAAGACGCAGGGCCATCGCCAGAACTACACGGAAATCCGTGTGGACGCGATCGCCTGAGTAAAGGAAACGAACCATGGCACACAAGAAAGCAGGCGGCTCTTCCCGCAACGGCCGCGATTCCCAGGCGAAGCGCCTCGGCCTCAAGGCCTTCGGCGGCGAGCTGGTGAACGCGGGCTCCATCCTCGTCCGCCAGCGCGGCACCCAGTTCCATCCGGGCCGCCACGTCGGCATCGGCAAGGACCACACGCTCTTCGCGACCGCGACCGGCCACGTGAAGTACCACACGCACGGCGCGGCGCAGAAGCGCACCGTGTCGATCGAGCCGGTGCAGGCCTGACGGCTTTTCCGCTTCGGCAGAAGAGCCCCGTCTCCGTACGGGGCTTTTTTGTTTGCGCCGCGATTCAGGCGGATACACGCAGGGCACGGAGGACACCGAGAGATGCCGGAAACAGGACTCTTCCTCGTCGCGTCGGCGCTGCTCACGATCGCGCCGGGGCCGGACATCGTCTATGTGCTCACGCGCGGCGTGGCGCAGGGGCGCGCGGCGGGGATCGCGGCGGCGCTCGGCTTCGCGACGGGATGCATCTTCCACACGCTGCTCGCGGCGCTCGGTATCGCGGCGCTCATCCGGTCCTCGGAGCTCGCGTTCGACCTCGTGCGCTACGCGGGCGCGGTCTACCTCGCGTGGATCGGCATCCAGGCGCTGAGCCACCGCGCGGCTTTCTCGATGCAAGGTGCGGGCGGCGCGAAAGGGCTCGGCGTGATCTACCGGCAGAGCGTGCTCGGCAACATGATGAACCCGAAGGTGACGCTCTTCTTCCTCGCGTTCCTGCCGCAGTTCGTGGACGCCCGGGCGGGCCACGCGGGGCTGCAGATGGCGATCCTCGGCGCGATCTTCATGGTGCAGACCGCGGTGATCTTCGGCGCGGTGGCGATCTTCTCGGGCTGGATCGGCGCGTGGCTGCGGCGCCGGCCGGGGGTGGGGGAACGGCTGAACCTCTTCGCGGGGCTCACCTTCATCGCCCTCGGCATCCGCGTCGCGCTCCCGCGTGAGGTCAAAGCCGAAACACGGAGACCACGGAGAGCACGGAGGACACGGAGAAAACCCATGAGTCGGTCGATCGGTCAGATGCTGGCATCGCGCAATGTTCCGCCCTCATTTCGCCTTTCCTCCGTGGTCTCCGTGTTTCCGCTTGAATGAAGCGAAGCGATAAATGAAGTTCTTCGACGAAGCGAAAATCGAGGTGATCGCCGGCAAGGGCGGCGACGGGTCGGCGTCGTTCCGGCGGGAGAAGTTCGTCCCGCGCGGCGGGCCGGACGGCGGCGACGGCGGGCGCGGCGGGAGCATCTACGCCGTGGCCGATTCGAACCTCAACACGCTCATCGACTACCGCTACACGCGCATCTTCCGCGCGAAGGGCGGCGAGAACGGCCGAGGCTCGGACTGCTACGGCAAGGGCGCGGACGACATCGTGCTGCGCGTGCCCGTGGGCACCGTGATCCGCGACGCGGACAGCGGCGAGACGCTCGCCGACCTCGCGAAGGACGGCGAGCGGGCGCTGCTCGCGCGCGGCGGCAAGGGCGGCCTCGGCAACCTGCACTTCAAGTCGAGCGTGAACCGCGCGCCGCGCCAGTTCACGCGCGGCGAGCCGGGCGAGGCGCGGCACCTCGAGCTGGAGCTGCGGGTGCTCGCCGACGTGGGCCTCCTCGGCATGCCCAACGCGGGCAAGTCCACGTTCATCCGGGCCGTGAGCGCCGCGCGCCCGAAGGTCGCGGACTATCCGTTCACCACCCTGCACCCCAACCTCGGCGTCGTGCGCGTGGACATGAACCGCTCGTTCGTGGTGGCGGACATTCCCGGCCTCATCGAGGGCGCCGCCGAAGGCGCGGGCCTCGGCCACCAGTTCCTGCGCCACCTGCAGCGCACGCACCTGCTCCTGCACCTCGTCGACATGGCGCCCGCCGATCCCTCGGCCGATCCCGCCGCCGAGGTGCGCGCGCTCGCCGGGGAGCTCAAGAAGTACGATCCCGCGCTCGCGAAGAAGCCGCGCTGGCTGGTGTTCAACAAGGCGGACCTCCTGGAGCCCAGGGAGCGCGAGAAGCGCGCGGCCGCACTCGTGAAGAAGCTGCGCTGGACGAAGCCCTGGTTCGTGATCTCGGCGATCAAGGGCGAGGGCTGCAAGGAGCTCACGTACAAAGTGATGGAATTCCTCGAATCCGAACGTCATTCCCGCGCAGCTCGCCCCCGAGCGCCCGAGTCGGGGGGCGGGAACCCTCGGGGTGGATCCCCGACCGCACGGGGATGACGGCAGACATGACGCCCCTCGCCTCCGCGCGCCGCATCGTCGTGAAGATCGGCTCGAGCCTGCTCACCAACGCGGGCTCCGGCCTCGACCGCTCGGCGATCGAGGACTGGGTGCGGCAGGTGGCCGAGCTGCGCCGGCGCGGCATCGAGGTGCTGGTCGTCTCCTCGGGCGCGATCGCCGAAGGGATGAAGCGCCTGCAATGGGCGAAGCGCCCGAGCGCCGTGAACGAGCTGCAGGCCGCGGCCGCCGTGGGGCAGATGGGCCTCGTGCAGATGTGGGAATCGTGCTTCTCCGAAGTGGGGCTGCACACCGCGCAGGTGCTGCTCACGCACGAGGACCTGGGAGACCGGCGCCGCTACCTCAACGCACGCACGACCCTGAAGACCCTGGTCGCCCTCGGCGCGGTACCGATCATCAACGAGAACGACACGGTGGTCGTCGACGAGATCCGCTTCGGCGACAACGACACGCTGGGCGCGCTCGTGACGAACCTCATCGAGGCCGACGCGCTCGTGATCCTCACCGACCAGAAGGGCCTGTACTCGGCCGATCCGCGCAAGGATCCTTCGGCGAAGCTGGTCGAGCGCGCGGCCGCGGGCGATCCCGCGCTCGAGCGCATGGCGGGCGGCGCGGGCTCCGCGATCGGCAAGGGCGGCATGA
Organism: Usitatibacter sp.; assembly: GCA_036377935.1. Lineage (GTDB taxonomy): Bacteria > Pseudomonadota > Gammaproteobacteria > Burkholderiales > Usitatibacteraceae > Usitatibacter. The sequence continues at coordinate 2,897 of DASUXK010000290.1, read as the reverse complement.
TCACCAAGATCCTCGCGGCCAAGCGCGCGGCGCGAAGCGGCGCGCACACCGCCATCGCGTGGGGCCGCGAGCCCGACGCGCTCGTGCGCCTCTTCTCGGGCGAGCCCGTGGGCACGCTGCTCGAGGCGCAGACGCCGCCCGTCGCGGCGCGAAAGCAGTGGCTCGCGGATCACCTGAAGCCCTCGGGACGCATCACGCTCGACGCGGGCGCGGTGAAGGCGCTCGTCGCCGACGGCAAGAGCCTGCTGCCCATCGGCGCGACCGCCGTGGACGGGCATTTCGAGCGCGGGGAAGTCGTGAGCGTCGCGGGGCCCGACGGCCGCGTGATCGCGCGCGGGCTCGTGAACTACGCCTCTTCGGAGACGGCGCGCATCCTGGGGAAGCCCAGCTCGGAGATCGAATCGGTGCTGGGCTACGTCGCCGAGCCCGAGCTCATCCATCGCGACAACCTGGTGGTGCTCTAGCGGATATACTTCACGCGACGTCCAACCCAGGGAGAGCGACAACATGAACCTCGTGGACCGCGCGAAGAAGATCCTCCTGCAGCCGAACGCCGAATGGCAGGTGATCTCGGCCGAGCCCCACACCGTCCAGGGACTCTACACCGGGTACGTGATGATCCTCGCCGCGATTCCGGCGGTGGCCTCCTTCATCGGCTACTCGCTGATCGGCGTGAGCTCGTTCATGGGCACCTACCGCTGGCCGATCGCCGCGGGCATCTCGCACATGATCCTGCAGTACGTGCTGAGCCTGGGCTGGGTCTACGTGCTCGCGCTCATCATCGACGCGCTCGCGCCCAACTTCGGCGGCGAGAAGAACTTCATGCAGGCGCTGAAGGTGTCGGCGTTCTCGCCGACCGCGATGTGGCTCGCCGGGATCTTCTCGATCATCCCGCTGCTGGGAATCCTCGGCATCCTCGCCGGGCTCTACAGCCTCTACCTGCTCTACACGGGGCTGCCCGTGCTGATGAAGACGCCGGCCGAGAAGGCCGTGCCCTACACGGTGGTGGTGATCGTCATCGCGATCGTGCTCGGCCTCGTCGTGGGCGCCCTCTCGGCGCTCGTCGTGCCGGGACCGATGCGCGGGTTCTGAAGCGACGCTAGGCGTCGGTCCCCACGATGGTGGGGGCCGTCGCCACCGCCGGCTCGCGCGGCGCGGGCCGCGCGACGCGCGGGTGCCGCCGGCGCCGCCCGTAAGGCGAAAGCCCCACGGCCCGCGGGCTCACCTCGAGATAGCAGGCGAGCTGCTCGAGCCCCAGGCGATAGACCTCGCGCTTGAACTCGATCACGGTCTCCAGCGGAACCCAGTATTCGTGCCAGCGCCAGGCATCGAACTCCGGATGCCCGCTCGCGCGCAGGCAGATGTCGCAATCGCGGCCCACCATGCGCAGCAGGAACCAGATCTGCTTCTGGCCCTTGTAGGTGCCGCGCCACTCGCGCTTCACCCAGTGCACCGGGACGTTGTAGTGGAGCCAGTCGCGCGTGCGGCCGAGGATCTTCACGTGCTGCGGCTCCAGCCCCGTCTCTTCCTGGAGCTCCCGGTACATCGCCTGCTCGGGAGACTCGCCGGGCTTGATGCCGCCCTGGGGAAATTGCCACGCGTGTTCCTTCACGCGCTTGCCCCAGAAGACCTGGTTGCGGCCGTTGACGAGCACGATGGCGACGTTCGGGCGATAGCCATCCCGATCGATCATGGCGGTCACCATCCAATTCGATGAGTTGATTCCATTTTTCCACAGTTCGCCGCCGCTGGCCAGCCGCCGGGAGGCGCGCGGCGCCGTGTAGAATGGAAGGCTGCAAGCCGATGATTTTTATTCCAAAAACGTTGCCACAAGTCCCGCCGCCGGAGAGTTCATGCGTGCCAGCCAGTACTACCTCGCCACCCTCAAGGAAGCCCCCCAGGAAGCGGAGCTCGCGAGCCACAAGCTCATGCTCCGGGCGGGCCTCATCCGAAAGCTCGCGAGCGGGCTCTACACGTGGATGCCGCTGGGCCTCAAGGTGCTGCGCAAGGTGGAGCAGGTGGTGCGCGAGGAGATGAACTGGGCGGGCGCGCTCGAGATCCTCGCGCCGCCCGTGCAGCCGGCGGAACTCTGGAAGGAGACCGGGCGCTGGGAGCTTTACGGCCCGATGATGCTGCGCATCAAGGATCGCAGCGAGCGCGAGTTCTGCTACGCCCCCACCGCCGAGGAGGTGCTCTGCGACATCGTGCGCAAGGAGGTGAAGAGCTACCGCCAGCTCCCGGTGAACCTCTACCAGATCCAGACCAAGTTCCGCGACGAGATCCGCCCGCGCTTCGGCGTGATGCGCGCGCGCGAGTTCACGATGAAGGACGCGTACTCCTTCGATGCGGACCTCGAAGGCCTGAAGAAGAGCTACGACCGCATGTACCAGGCGTACATGCGCATCTTCACGCGCCTCGGGCTCGAGTTCCGCGCGGTCGCCGCCGATACGGGCGAGATCGGCGGCACGGGCTCGCACGAGTTCCAGGTGATCGCCGGCTCCGGCGAGGATGCGATCGCGTATTGCGCGCAGTCGGGATACGCGGCGAACGTGGAGCTCGCCGAGGCGCTCGCGCCGGAGGAGCCGCGCGGGGCGGCGACGCAGCCCATGAAGAAGGAGGCCACGCCCGGCAAGCACACGTGCGAGCAAGTCTCCGAGTACCTGAAGATCCCGCTCACGAAGACGGTGAAGTCGATCGTCGTGATGCATGATCCCGGACAGGGCGCCGAGCCGCAGATGGCGATGCTCCTCGTGCGCGGCGACCACATGCTGAACGAGGTGAAGGCGTCGAAGGTGAAGGGACTGAATCCGTTCCGCTTCGCGACCAACGCGGAGATCGCCGCGCAGCTCGAGGCGCCGCCCGGATCGCTCGGGCCGGTGGGCCATCCCGGCCTGCGC
>DASUXK010000289.1:0-3035 GCA_036377935.1 Usitatibacter sp. | reverse complement strand
CCACGCCGAGCTCGTCGGCACCTACGAGCGTTGAACGAAAAAGGGGTCCCCCCCTTTTTTCAGGTGGGCCCCATCAGGCGGTCGGGGAGCCACAGGGAGATCTGCGGCACGAAGATCGTCACCAGCAGCAGCGCGAGGAGGATCAGCACGAAGGGGACCACCTCGCGGTAGATCGCGCCCAGCGGCACCTTGGCCGCGCCGGCGAGCACGAAGAGGTTGAGCCCCACGGGCGGCGTGATGAGCGCGATCTCGATGTTGAAGATGAGCACGATGCCGTAGTGCACGGGGTCGATGCCCAGCTTCATCGCGATGGGCGCGAGGATCGGCGTGGTCATCACGTTGAGCGACACCGCCTCCATGAACATCCCGAGGATGAACATGATGGCGCTCACCACGATCAGGAACTCGTACGGCCCGAGGTGGTAGCGCTCGATCACGCCGAAGATGAGCTGCGGCGCGTTGAGGAACGTGAGGACCTTCGACAGCAGCACCGCGCCGGCGATGATGGTGAAGATGTTGATCGTGGTGCGCGCCGTCTGCATCACCACCGGCCACAGGTCGCGGGCGCGGATGCTGCGGTAGAAGAAGAGCGCCACGATCGCCGAGTAGATCGCGCACGCGGTGGAGATCTCGGTCGCGGTGAGGTTGCCGGAGTAGAACCCGTAGAGCACGAAGACCGGGAGCATCAGCACCCAGAACGCGCGCCGCAGCGCCGTGGCGCGCGCCGCCCAGCTCGTGATCGCGCCCGTGTCGTCGCGCCTCCAGCCGTACTTGTGCCCGCGCCACGCGACGAACACCAGGAAGGCGAGCACGTTGAGCACGCCCGGAAGCACGCCCGCGAAGAACATGCGCCCGACGGAGACGTTCACCATCGAGGCGTAGATCAGCATCGCGATCGAGGGCGGGATGAGGATCGCCGTGGCGCCGGAAGCCGCGATGAGCGCCGCGGCGAAGCCGGGGCGGTAACCCTCGCGCACCATGCCCGCGGTGCCGATCTTGCCGATCGCCGCGGCGTCGGCCGCGCTCGAGCCCTGCACGCCCGCGAAGATGCCGGTGGCGACGACGCACGCGCCCCCCATCCCGCCGCGCAGCTTGCCCACGATGGCGCGCGCGAGGTCGAAGATGCGGTCGATGAGCCCGCCGGCCGACAGCAGCTCCGCGGCGAGCAGGAAGAACGGGATCGCGAGCAGCGTGAAGCTCTGCACGCTGCCCATGAGCACGTCGGGGATGAACGTGATCGGCGCGAGCCCGAGCCAGTAGAGGGTCGCGACGGAGGCCACGATCAGCGCGAAGCCGATCGGCATGCCGATCACGATGAGGAAGAGCAGGAAGAGGAACGGGATCGCGATCACGAGCCCGACCTCTCCGGAGGCTGGCCGACCTGGCGCGGCCCGACGCGCCACACGACCCAGATGTCGACGAGCAAATGCAAAATGGTGAGGCCCAGGCCGATGGGCAGGATGGCGAGCAGCGCCGCCGCCGGCACGTCCCAGAGCTCCTCGTCGGTGGCGTCGATCTCCATCTGCTGGCGCACGATCATGACCGCGCCGACGAAAATGGCCGCGAGCACGCCCGCCGTGATGAGGTCGGCGAGCGTCTCGGAGACCTTCTGCAAGCCCCGCGGCATCAGGCGCAGGAACATGTCCGCGGCGACGTGCCCGCGCTCGGTGACCAGGGCGCCCATGCCGAGGAACGTGAGCCACGCGAGGATCAGCTCCGGGAGCTTGAGGCTCCAGTCGCCGGTCGAATGGCCGAGGTTGCGCTCGACGATGGTCGTGAGCGTGATGCCGAGGGCGCCCAGCAGCAGCAACCCGGCGACGGCGACCTCGGCCTTCGCGAGCCAGCGCACGACGGCGGGGGCGTGCGCCCCGCCGTCGTCGTGCAGCGATTCCATCGCTCCGCGCTACTTCGACGAGAGGATCGCGTCCACCGTTTCCTTGCCGAACTGCTTGCGCACCTTGTCGTAGGTGGGCGCCAGCGCCTTGCGGAACGCCTCGATCTTGGCGGGATCCTTCGCCGGGTCGCTCACCTTGCCGCCGCCCTTCTTCACGGCCTCGACGAACTTGTCGGTCTCGGCCCAGATCGCCTCGTGGTAGCGCTTGCCGAGCTTCTGCGCGATCTCGTCCATGATCTTCCGGTCGGCCTCGGGCTGGCTCTCGAACCACTTCTTGTTCGCGACCCAGATGTAGGCGCCGTACGAGGGGATGATCATCACGTTCGGCGCGACCTCGACCATCTTCTCGTTCACGAACGCGTCGAACGTCGTGTACACCGCGTTGATCGTGCCCTGCTGCAGGGCCGAGTACACCTCGTTCAGCGGGATCTTCGCCGTGGAGGCGCCCATGCCCTTCAGGGCGTCGACTACCACCGGGTGGCCCGACGTGCGCACCACCAGGCCCTTGAAGTCGGAGGGCTTCTCGATGAGCACGCTCTTCGCGCCGATCACGAACGGGCCCTCGTCGAGGAACGTGAGCACGTGGAAGCCGGCCTTCTCGAGGTCCTTGCGCACGACGTCGGCCTTCGGGCCCTCGAGGAACTTCTGGAACTCGTCGGGGTTCGCGAAGCCGAACGGGATCTCCATGAGATCGACGTTCTTCGTGTACGACGTGAACGCGCTGTTCGGCTCGTTGGTCATCTGGACGTTGCCGAGCTGCACCGCCTGCGCCGCCTTGTTGCCGTCGTAGAGCTGGCCGCCCGGATAGATCGTCACCTTGTACTTGTTGTGCGTGCGCTGCGCGAGCTCGTCGCCGAACTCCTTCGTGTACTTGCCGCGCAGGGTGTCGATGTTCACCTTGATCGGGATCTTGATCTCGGTCTGGGCGAGCGCGGCGGGCGCCGCGGCGAGCGCGAGCGCGGCGGCGGCGAAGGTGAGGGCGAGTCTCCGGGACTTCATGGTTCCTCCTCGATGGATGCGATGGACTTCGGGTTGCCCCGCATTCTACTCAAAACGGGCCGGGCGGCCCTGCGGGGCGGCAATGGGACCGGCAACCATGGTAACTTGGGGTTCGACCGCCGGCGGCGACACTGCATGCAAG
>DASUXK010000288.1:0-9065 GCA_036377935.1 Usitatibacter sp. | reverse complement strand
CACGGCGGCGCGCGTCACCATGATCGGGCCGCGCAGGTTGGTGCGCAGCACCCGGTCCCACTGCTCGATGGCGATCTCGTCGATGGGCGCCGTGATGTCGATCGCGGCGTTGTTCACCACCACGTCGAGGCGGCCGAAGCGGTCGTGCACGCGCTTCATCGCCTCCTGGATGTCGTCGTCGCTGCCGACGTCCATCACCACCGCGTCGGCGGCGAGTCCCTTGCCGCGCATCTCCTTCGCGGCCTTCTCGGCGAGCGCGGCGTCCTTCTCGCCCACGAAGACGTTCGCGCCCTCCTGCGCGAGCACCTCGCAGATGGCGCGCCCCAGGCCGCGGCCCGCGCCGGTCACGAGGATCGAATGGTCGTTCAAGCTGTACATATCTCGTTCCTGTTTGTCGAGTTGCCGGAGTCGTCGTGTTGTCGGTTTCGGCCGCGATGCGGCGCTCTCAGCCGCGCGCGTCGAGGGCGTAAGGTCCGGGCGCGCGCCGCCCGAGCGGCGGCCCGCGGCGCTCGGCCGCGACGAGGCGCGCGTAGCAGGCCGAGAGGCTGCGCACCACGCGCCGCCAGGTATAGGCGCGACGGGCGCGCGCGTAGCCCGCCTCGCCCATGCGCCGCGCGAGCGCGGGGCGGCGCTCGAGGATCGCGAGCCGCTCGGCGAGCGCTTCCGGATCCTCGGGCGGCACGAGGAAGCCCGTCTCGCCGTCCGCCACGGTCGCCTTGATCCCGCCCACGTCCGAGCCGATCACCGGGCGCGCGCACGCCATCGCCTCCACCGGGGTGATCCCGAAAGGCTCGTACCAGGGCGTGGTGACGAAGACGTCGCACGCGGCGTAGTGCGCGGGCAGCTCCTCGCGATGGCGGCGTCCCACGAAGCGCACGCGGCCGGACACGCCCAGCGACTCGGCGACCGCCATGAGCCGGCCGATCTCGGGCGTGGCGGCGGGATCCGCGACGTCGGTGCTGCCGCCCACGATGTACAGGCTCGCCTTGACGCGCCGGCGCTCGAGCGCGGCGATGGCGCGGATCACGTTCTCGACGCCCTTCCTCGGCACCATGCGCCCGAGCTGCAGCGCGATGAACTCGTCCTTCGGCCATCCGAGCCGGGCGCGCGCCGCGTCGCGGTCGATCGGCGCGAGCTCGTCGGGATCGAAGCCGCAGGGGACGATCTCGATGCGGTCCGGATCCGCGTCGTAGAGCTCGAGCATGTCCTGCTCGTCCTGCGGGCACTCGGCGATCACGCGGTCGGACTCGCGCATGAGGCGCCGCTCGATCTCGAAGCGCTCGTCCGGAAAGCCGTCGGAGGATCCCTGGTGGCGCCGGCGCACGAGGCCGAGCGCGTGGAAGGTCGTGACGAGCGGGAAGTCGGCGTACTGGCGCGCGCGCAGGCACGCCCACCCCGACATGAAGAAGTTCGCGTGCACCACGTCGTAGGGCCGCTCCTCGGAGGCGAAGAACTCGCCCATCCAGTCGCCGAAGGCGTCCATGTGCTCGAGCAGGCGCTCCTTCGGGACGTACTCGGCGGGGCCCGCGGGCACGTGCACCACGCGAAGGTTCCTGCGCCAATGCACCACCTGGGGCATGAGGGCGCTGTCCTGGCGCGTGAACACGTCCACCTGGTGGCCGAGCCGCGCGAGCTGCCGCGCCACGTGCGCGACGTAGATGTTCTGTCCGCCGCTGTCCACGGCGCCGATGAGGGCGAGCGGTGAGGCGTGCTCGCTGACCAGTGCGATTCTCAGCATGGAGGTTCCCTGTTTCGCATGACGCGCATCTGTTCCCTCGGAAAGAGGGAATGCTTCAGGACGATCGGTGCCGCGCGAGCGCCCGCAGGCACATCGCGACCGTGCCCGCGTAGGCCTGGTCGAACGGCTCGAAGGCGCCGCTCGCGCCGACGACGATGCCGTCGACGCATACCGCGCCCTTCGGGTTGTCGGCGCGCGTGGTCCAGCTCTCCCGCGCCTTCCCGCGCGCGAAAGCGGCGTAGTCGGCGTCCCACCGGGAGCGGTCGCCGACCGAGTATTCGTAGAGGATCGCGTCCTCGAACGCGCCGCCGGCGGGCGCGTGGCTATCCATCACGACGATGTGCAGGAATCCGCTGTCGCCGAAACCGGGATCGCGCATGGCCTGCTCGATCAGGGGCAGCGCCATGGCCACCGCGCGCTCGGCGAGCGAGCGGTCGATTCCGGATTCCTGCGGGGGAACGGGCTTGGGATTTTGTATCGTGTCGCGATGGATTTCCTGCATCGATCGTGCGCGCCTTCCGTCGTCGTGTTTGTGCAGCATCACTTGTGGTCATTCCGGGATGGGGAAGTTTCATGCGCCGGTCGGGCCACGGCGCGAGCGGGGCCGATGAGGCTCGCGATCGCCGCGAGCAGCTCGCGCGGATCGACGGGCTTCGCGAGGTGGATCTGGTAGCCGGCGAGCAGCGCGCGCGTGCGGTCCTCGGCGTGCGCGTAGCCGGTGAGCGCTATCGCGGGCTTGCGGTGCGCGAGCGGCGTCTGGCGCTCGGCCTCGAGCGCGCGCACCTCGCGCAGCAGCGCGTAGCCGTCGAGATCCGGGAGCCCGATGTCGCACACGAGGAGGTCCGGCCACTCCCCGGTCGCCGTGCCGCGCAGCCGCTCGAGCGCCGCGCGGCCGGTGCCGAACGCCTCCACCTGCGCGCCGCGCTGCTCGAGCACGACCGTGATCACCTCGCGCGCGTCCTCGTGGTCGTCGACGATCAGGATGCGGCGGCCCTCGAGCGACGGCAGGTCCGCGCGCGCCTGCGCGGAGAGCTTCGGCCGGCCGTAGCGATCGGCGGGCGCGTCGACCGCGCGCAGCGGGAGCGCCACGACGTAGGTCGTGCCGGTGCCCTTCTGGTGCTGGACCGTGAAGCGGCCGTGGTGCTCCTCGGAGAGCCTGCGCAGCTCGGCCACGTCGAACGGATGCGAGGTGCCGAGGACGGGCGGCTCCTTCGCGCCGGGGCGCGCGATGGCAAGCGGCGGCGCTCCCGCATGCGAGACGAGGAGCCGCGCCTCGCCGCCCTCGCCCACCAGCCGCACCTCGATGCGGCCGCCGTCCTCGCTCGCCTGCACCGCGTGCGCGAGGAGGTCGCCGACGATCTGCTGGATCGCGCCGGGATCCCCGGTGACTCGCGGGGTCTCGATGCCGAGCGTGGTGTAGAGGTGCAGGTTGCGCGCGTCGATGTCGGGGCGCAGCCCGTCGATGGCGCCGGCGATCACCGTGCCGAGGTTGACCGGCCGCATCGCGGCGCGCCGCTCGGCGCGCTGCAGCGCGCTCTGCTGCTGCTGCAGCGCCCACATCTGCGCGTAGAGCCCGCCGCGGGCGAGGAGCTCCTCGTGCCGGCCGCGCTCGATGATGCGGCCGTGCTCGAGCACGATGATCTCGTGGGAATCCACCACGGTGGAGAGCCGGTGCGCGATGACCCGCGTGGTGCGGTGCTCGGCGAGGCGGTCGAGCTCGTCCTGGATCGCGCGCTCGGTGCGCGTGTCGAGCGCGGAGGTGGCCTCGTCGAAGATGAGGATCGGCGGGTTCTTGAGGATGGCGCGGGCGATGGCGATGCGCTGCTTCTCGCCGCCGGAGAGCTTCAGGCCGCGCTCGCCCACGAGCGTGTCGTAGCCCTCGGGCATCTCGGCGATGAACTCGTGCACGTTGGCCGCCTTCGCCGCGGCGACGATCTCGTCCATCGTCGCGCCCACGCGCCCGTAGCCGATGTTGTAGGCGATCGTCTCGTTGAAGAGGCTGGGGTCCTGCGGCACGATGCCGATCGCGGCGCGCAGGCTTTCGGGGCTCACCTCGCGCACGTCCTGCCCGTTCACGAGCACGCGCCCGCCGTTCACCTCGTAGAAGCGCAGCAGCAGGCGCGCGAGCGTGGACTTGCCCGAGCCGCTCCCTCCGACCACCGCGACCTTCGCGCCGGGCGGGATGGCGAAGCTCACGTCGAAGAGCACCTGCCGGCTCGCCTCGTAGCCGAAGCTCACGTGCTCGAAGCGCACCTCGCCCTCGCCCACCGCGAGCGGGGGTCGCGTTTCGTCCGCCTCGACCTCGGGCTTCTCCGCGAAGAGCTCGAAGAGGCGCTCGGCCTGCACCAGCGCGTCGCTCGCCTGGCGGAAGACGAAGCCCAGGGAGTTCAACGGCAGGCACACCTGGATCACGTACGCGTTGATGAGGATGAGGTCGCCCACCGTCATCGTGCGGCCGAGCACGCCCTCGCCCGCGAGCATCATCACCGCCGCCACGCCGGCCGCGATGATCATGCTCTGCCCGATGTGCAGGCGCGTGAGCGCCTTCTGGTTCGTCACGCCCGCCTCGATCCAGTCGTCCATGATCGAGCGGAAGCGCTGCGCCTCGAACTTCTCGTTGGTGTAGAACTTGACCGTCTCGTAGTTGAGGAGGCTGTCGACCAGCCGGCGATTGGAGGACGCGTCGAGCTGGTTCAGCCGCCGCTGGAAGAGCGCGCGCCTGTGCGTGAAGACGACGGTCCAGATCACGTACACCACGAACGTCGCGAGCAGGATCAGCGTGAAGGCGAAGGAGTAGCCGCGGATGAGGATCGCCATCACGGTGCCGATCTCCACGATCGTCGGCACGATGGTGAAGAACGCGACGCCCAGGAGGAAGCCGATGCCCGTGGTGCCGAGCTCCACCTCGCGGGTGAGCGTGCCCGTGGCGCGCTGCACGTGGAAGCGCGCCGAGAGCGCGTGCAGGTGGCTGAAGATGCGCAGCGTGAAGTCCGCGACGGTGCTCTGCGTCACGCGCGCGAAGATGACGTCGCGGATCTCGGAGAAGAGCGTGCTCGCGAAGCGCGCGAGGGCGTAGCCCGCGAGGAGCAGCACCGGCAGCGTGACCAGCGCCTCGGGGCGGCTCAGCGCGTCGACGATGCGCTTGAGGATCAGCGGGACGCCGACCGAGGCGATCTTCGCGAGGATGAGCAGGCCGAGCGCGGCGAGCACGCGCCCGCGGAAGGCCCACGCCTTGATGGCGAGGCTCCACAGGATCTTCCGGTTGCCGGGGCGGGGGCTGGTCGCGTCCATGAAGGGCCGCGGCCCTCGTGGGGCCGCCGCGTCCTTTTGGACACGGCTCGTTGCGAAAATTCAGTCGGCGTTCGCGAAGGCCCGACTCATGACGGGAACCCCGGATGGACACAGATGGGCACGGGTGGGCTTCGCGGTATCACCCACGGCTCATCGGCGTTCATCCGTGTTCAGCGGTGGGTCGTCTCCGGTGGGGGCGCCGGCAGTCGCCCCGCGGCGCGGCGGTTCTCGTAGGTCTTGAGGTGCGTATAGGCCGATGAGAGGAGGGTGTCGTCGATGCCGTGGGCGCGGGCGCGCTCGAGCATCCAGCCCACGATGTGGTCGCCCTCGACGGGCTTGCCGGACTCCAGGTCGCGCAGCATCGATGCGCTCCACAGCCCTTCCGGATCGGTGAGCCGCTTCCTCCCGAACTCGAGCATCTGCGGCCGCGGCGGATGGCCCTCGCGCGCCGCGACCTGCGCGTTCGCCTCCAGCGCGCGCAGCATCGCCTCGCGGCCGCCCGGGGCAGCGACGATCTCGCGCACGTTGCCGCGAAAGAGGCACGTGCACGTGGCGAGCGCGCACAGGAAGACGATCTTCTCCCACAGGTCCTGCCGGATGTCGTCGGAGAGCGTCCAATCGAGCTTCGTGCGGGCGAGCTCCCGCGCGAACGCTTCGACCCGCGGCGTGCGCGAGCGGTCGCGCTCGCCGAAGATCACGCGCTGCAGGCTGTCGCCGTGCACCACGGTGCCGTCCGCGCGCAGCGTCGCGTTGATCTGGCACGTGCCGCCGATCACGCGCTCGGCGCCGAACCGCGCGTCGAGGCGCTCGAAATGCGCGAGGCCGTTGAGCAGCGGCAGCACGGCGCACGATCCCTTCATCGCCGGCGCGATGGCATCCATCGCCGGATCCAGGTCGTACGCCTTGCAGGTGAAAAGCACGAGGTCGTAGTCCGGGCGAACGTCCTGCGCGAGCACGGTGCGAGCCGGAATGCGCGCGTCGCCCAGCGGGCTTTCGATCACGAGCCCGTCGCGCGCGATCTGCTCGCGCCGCCGCGGCCGCACGAGGAACGTGACATCGGCCCCCGCCTGCGCGAGCCGCCCGCCGAAGTACCCGCCGATGCCGCCGGCGCCCAGGACAAGAATGTTCACGGCCAACGATTGAAACCGGGGACAGACCCCATTTTCCTAAGCGTGAAACTCGCAGGCGGATCGTTTTGCACTTTGGAAAATGGGGTCTGTCCCCGGTTTTAGAGTTCGGGGAAGCCGCGGCGCTTCACGAGCGCGTCGATTTCCTTGAGCGTCTCGAGGAGCTCCCGCATGCGGCCGAGGGGCCAGGCGTTGGGGCCATCGGAGAGCGCCTTCTCGGGATTCGGGTGCGTCTCCATGAAGACACCCGACACGCCCGCCGCCACCGCCGCGCGCGCGAGCACCGGCACGAACTCGCGCTGGCCGCCCGAGGACGTGCCCTGCCCGCCGGGAAGCTGCACCGAGTGCGTCGCATCGAACACGACGGGGCAGCCCGTCTCGCGCATGATCGCGAGCGAGCGCATGTCGGAGACGAGGTTGTTGTAGCCGAACGAGGCGCCGCGCTCGCACACCATGATGTTGTCCGACTTGCTCGCCTCGCGCGCCTTGTCCACCACGTTCTTCATGTCGTGGGGCGCGAGGAACTGGCCCTTCTTGATGTTCACCGGCTTGCCGGCCGAGGCCACCGCGTGGATGAAATCCGTCTGGCGGCAGAGGAAGGCGGGCGTCTGCAGCACGTCGACGACGAGCGCCACTTCGGCGACCTCGTCCTGCGCGTGCACGTCGGTGAGGACCGGCACGCCCACCTCGCGGCGCACCTTGTCCAGGATCTCGAGGCCCTTCTCCATGCCGAGGCCGCGGAACGACTTGCCCGAGCTGCGGTTCGCCTTGTCGTACGAGGACTTGAAGATGAAGGGGATGCCGAGCTCGCCGGTGATCTCCTTCAGGCGACCGGCGACCTCCGTCTGGAGCTGCTCGCTCTCCACGACGCAGGGACCGGCGATCAGGAAAAGGGGCTGGTCGAGGCCGACCTCGAATCCGCACAGCTTCAACGCGATTCCTTTATGCGGCGGAGCCGCCGATGACCTTGAGGCCGGGCTCCTGCACGCGCTGCGCGCGGCGCTCGAGGGCGGCCTTCACGAAGGAGATGAAGAGCGGGTGCCCGGCGCGCGGCGTCGAGGTGAACTCGGGGTGGTACTGGCAGCCGAAGAACCACGGATGGTCGGCGAGCTCCGCCATCTCGGTGAGGTCCTCGGCCTTGGTCTTCGCGCTCACGACGAGGCCCGCCGCCTCCAGCCGCGGCACGTAATGGTTGTTCACCTCGTAGCGGTGGCGGTGGCGCTCGGCGACCGTCTCCTTGCCGTAGATCCTGTGCGCGAGCGTTCCCTTCTTCACGGTGCACGGTTGCGCGCCCAGCCGCATGGTGCCGCCGAGGTTGGACTGCGCGTCGCGCCGCTCCACGCGCCCGTCGTGGTTCTGCCACTCGGTGATGAGCGCGATCACGGGATGCGGGGTGTCGGGATCGAATTCCGTGGAGTTGGCGCCCTCGAGCCCGGCCTTGTTCCGCGCGATCTCGATCGCCGCGATCTGCATGCCCAGGCAGATGCCGAGGTAGGGCACCTTCTCTTCGCGCGCGTACTTGACCGCCGCGATCTTGCCCTCGATGCCGCGCTTGCCGAAGCCTCCGGGCACGAGGACGGCGTCCATCTCCTTGAGGCCTTCCACGCCGTGCGCCTCGAGCTGCTCGGAATCCACGTAGTGGATGTTCACCTTGGTGCGCGTGTGGATGCCGGCGTGCACCAGCGCCTCGGAGAGCGACTTGTACGAATCCTGCAGGTCGACGTACTTGCCGACCATCGCGATGTCCACCTGGTGCTCGGGGTTCTCGAGCGCGTAGACGATCTTCTCCCACATCGAGAGGTCGGCGGGATACGCGGCGAGGTCGAGCTTGCGGCAGACGATCTCGTCCAGGCCCTGCTTGTGCAGCGCCACCGGGATCTTGTAGATCGAGTCGACGTCGTAGGCCGAGATCACCGAGCGCACGTCGACGTTGGTGAAGAGGGCGATCTTGCGGCGCTCCTCCTCGGGGATCGGCACCTCGGAACGGCACATCACGATGTCGGGCTGGATGCCGATGCCGCGCAGCTCCTTCACCGAATGCTGCGTGGGCTTGGTCTTGATCTCGCCCACCGAGGCGAGGTGCGGCACCAGCGTGAGGTGCATGTAGCAGGTGTTGGTGCGGCCTTCCTCGATGCCCATCTGGCGGATCGCCTCGAGGAACGGCAGCGACTCGATGTCGCCCACGGTGCCGCCGATCTCGATGATGCCGACCTCCGCATCGCGGCAGGCGGCCTTCACGGAGGCCTTGATCTCGTCGGTGATGTGCGGGATGACCTGCACCGTGCCGCCCAGGTAATCGCCGCGGCGCTCCTTGTTGATGACGCGCTCGTAGATCTGGCCGGTGGTGAAGTTGTTCGCCTTCGACATCTTGGTCGAGACGAAGCGCTCGTAGTGCCCGAGATCCAGGTCCGTCTCGGCGCCGTCCTCGGTGACGAACACCTCGCCGTGCTGGAACGGCGACATGGTGCCGGGATCGACGTTGATGTAGGGATCCAGCTTGACCAGGGAGACCTTGATCTTGCGCGACTCGAGGATCGCCGCGAGGGAGGCGGCGGCGATTCCCTTGCCGAGCGAGGAAACCACGCCCCCGGTCACGAAGACGTACTTGGTCATGTGCGAGCCTCGTGCTGGAAATCTGAATTTTACCGGAAAAGATTCGGCGCGGGCGCGCGTTTCAAGGCCCTTCCGCGAGCGCGCGCGCCTCGACGGCGCAATCCTGCGGGGAATGAGTTCCCCGCTCGCGGGCACTCGCTACTTCCCGCCGGGCGTAGGCCATCTGCGCGACGTATACGGGGTTCGCGTGCAGCACGCTCACCGTCGCCGCGCCCACGGCGCGCCCCGCCTCGATGTCGCCCACGGTGCCGCCGATCTCGATGATGCCGACCTCCGCATCGCGGCAGGCGGCCTTC
>DASUXK010000287.1:0-2427 GCA_036377935.1 Usitatibacter sp. | reverse complement strand
GGTCAGCCCGGCACGCGCGCCGTTCGAAAGCCCGAGGTGCGCGAGCGGCGACTTCACCGAGCGGGAGGTGATGTTGATGATGCGGCCGAAGCGCCGCGCGATCATGCCGTCGACCACCGCGCGGATCAGCATGATCGGCGTGATCATGTTGTCGTTCACCGCTTTCGCCCACGCCCGCTCGTCCCAGTCGCGGAAGTCGCCGATCGGCGGACCGCCGGCGTTGTTCACCAGGATGTCGGGCTGCGGACAGGCGGCAAGGACCGCATCGCGGCCCTGCGCCGTGGTGATGTCGCCCGCCACCGCGATCACGTTGCGGCCGGTCTTGCGGCGGATCTCCGCGGCGGTCGCCTCGAGCGCGGCGGCGTTGCGCGCGTTGATGACGAGATCCGCGCCCTCCTCCGCTAGCGCGAGGGCGCAGCCCTTGCCGAGGCCCTGGCTGGATGCGCAAACGATCGCTTTTCTGCCCTTGATGCCGAGATCCATGCTGTCGGTGCCTTGTGGAAGTTGCCGTCTTTCATGATCGCGGCGAGCCGCGCCGCGTCCTGCAGGATGCGCACGTCCTCGAGCGGGTCGCCGTCGACGAGCAGCAAGTCGGCGAGGTAGCCCCTGCTCACCAGGCCGAGCTCCTGCGGCCGACCCATGATCTCGCCGCCCCATTTTGTCGCGGCGACGATCGCCTCCATCGGCGTGAAGCCCATCAGGTCGACGAAGAACTCGAGGTCGCGCGCGTTGCGGCCATGCGGGTTCCACATGAAGCCGTAGTCGCCGCCCGGCAATACGCGCACGCCGCGGCGCTTCAGGTCCTTCATGCAGGCGAGCGTGGACTCGAGGTCGCGCCCGATCCGCTCGCGCGCGGCGGGGCTGGAGGGCAGCCCGTACTTGCCGGCCTCGTGCAGCCGCGTCCAGGTGACGCTCATTGCTGGGGCGACGAAAACGCGCTCGCGATTCTCCTCCAGCAGGTCCTTCGCCTCTTCGTCGGCGTAGGTCGCGTGGTAGATGACCTCGACCCCTTCCTGGACGCAGAGCTTCACCGATTCGGCGCTGCGCGCGTGGGCGGCGACGCGCTTCTGGTGCTGGCGCGCCACCTCGGTGACCGCGGCGATCTCGTCGCGCGTCATCAGCGTTCGCGGCGACGGGATGTCGGGCGTGGAGGTGTCGCCCGAAGGCACGATCTTCAGGACGTCGACGCCTTCGCGGCAGGCGGCGCGCGCCGCGCGGCGGAACTCGACCGGGCCGTCGCAAGGCAGGGTGTACATCGCTTCGCCGGGGTCGAGGTGCATCTGGCGCAGATCGCCGACGCCGCCCGTGACCGTGAACTGGACGCTCGCTGCGAGCGTGCGCGGCCCGGGGTATTCGCCCGAGTCGATGGCGTTGCGGGCGACGACGTCGAGCCGCGGCTTGGTCGCCGCCGCGCTGAAGCAGGCGGTGAAACCGCTGTCGAGATAGAGCCGCGCATGACGCAGCGTGGCGAGGAGGTGCTCCTCCACCGGCAGGGTGGAGAAGGCGTGCGGCGTCGCGTGGTCGAGGAAGCTGAGATGCGCATGCGGCTCGATGAGGCCCGGCATCAGCGTGGCGCCGGCGCACTCGACGGGCTCGGCATCGACCACCGACAGCCGCTCGCGCGACACCGCCTCGATGCGATTACCGCGGACGAGCACGTCGGCCTCGAAAGGCGGCGCGCCGCTGCCGTCGAGGACGCGCGCGTTCGAGAAGAGCACGGCCTTCACGCGGCCGCCTCGCGCTCGGCCAGGAGCCCGGCCTGCGCGGCCAGCCGGCGCAGCTCCCGCCGCTCGGCATCGTCGACGCCGAGCTGCGGCTCGCGCACCGTCGCGTGCGCGATCAGGCCCTGCATCCTGAGCACTTCCTTCATACGCGGCCGGTAGTCGCGGATCGGCAGGCGCCAGCAATAGCGCGCGAGCGGCCCGAGGCGCGCCCAGATGGCCGCGGCGGCGTCGTAGTTTCGCCGCTTCACCGCGGCGTGCATGGCGACAAGCTCGGCGGTCGCCGTGCCGGCGAACCCGATCAGCGCGCCATCGCAGCCCATGAGCATCGCCTCGTAGATGAAGGTGTCGCTGCCGGTCAGGATGCCGAGCTTGCGCGGCAGCGCACGCGCGGCGTCGATCGTCTCGAGCGTCCTGGTCGTGTCGAACGACGCTTCCTTGAGGCCCACCACCTGCGGGATCTTCGCCAGCTCGCGCAGCGTCTCCGGCGGAAAGTCGGGCCCCCACGCGGTCGGGAACTGGAAGGCGACGATCGGCACGTCGAGCGCCTCGGCGATGGCGCGGTGGTAGCGGGTGATCATCTCGGCCGGAACCGGCTTGCCCAGGAAGGTCGGGAACGGCGGAAAGATGGCGCAGCCTTCCGCGCCCGCGCGCTTGAGCTCGCCTCCCCAGCGTACGGCGTCGCGCGTCGAGCCGGCGATCAGTC
>DASUXK010000286.1:0-3412 GCA_036377935.1 Usitatibacter sp. | reverse complement strand
AGAACCTGCTCATCGACGGCGGCGCGTATCCGGGAACGCTGTGAAGAGTTGCTCCCTCTCTCCTGGGAGAGGGCCGGGGTGAAGGCCGGCCGATCGCGGGCATCGTCTGAACGCTTGAACGATCGACTCAGTTTTCTCGCGCCACTCCCGCGGATTCCGGGATCCGCCACGATCGCACGAGCCGGCATCCCCTCACTTGTAACCACCGTGCTAAATCAGAACCTTGTCACGACCTGGAATCGGATCGGTTAAAGTCGGAGATCCGGCCCCTCAAAAGGTCCCTACAGCCTCCCCCATGAGGCCGGCGGCCCCCCAGCGCTGGCGATCCGTCGCCCACCGTTGATCAGCGCCGCCTCGCCCGCCCTGTCGCCTTTTCCGGCCGCACCACTTCCCGCAACCCCTCGAGCGCCGGCTCCACCAGCTCCGCATCCGCGCTCGCCGAGTAGACCGCATAGGCGGGGTAGAGGAACTCCGGCATGCCGGGCACGCGCCGCAGCTTGCCGCTCGCGAGGCTCTCGCGCACGACGTTGAGGCGAAGGTAGCCGGCGCCGCCGGCGCGCAGGAGGTATTCGCGCCCGAGCGGGCCGAGCTGCGCGACCACCGAAGCGGCCGAGAGCGCGGGGAAGGCGAGCTGGTGCTGCGCGGCGAACTCGGGGCCCCAATCGACGTAGACGTAGTCGTCGGCCCGCGGCGCGCGCCGGGCGCGATCGGATGTGACCATCACGAGCTTCTCCTCGATGAGGAGCTCGACCTTGAGGCCCGGACGCTGCTGGGGCGCGTACACCACGGCGATGTCGATGGTGCCTTCCGACACGCGGCCGAGCAGCTCGCCGGGCGGGCGCACCTCGGTGCGCAACGCGAGGTGCGGCGCCGCCTTGCGCATGCGCACGAGCCAATCGAGGAGCAGCGGATCCCACAGGCTCATCTCGCAGCCCACCGTCACCACGCCGCGGCGCCCCGCGGGCACCGCCGCCTGCACGCGCGCGCTCTCCCACACCTGCACCAGCGTTCGCGCATGGCGCATGAAGCGCTGCCCCGCCGGCGTGAGCGCCGCGCCCGCCTTGTTGCGCACGAAGAGCGCGGCGCCGATCAGCTCCTCGAGGGTGCGCACGCGCGCGCTCACCGCGGTCTGGGTCACGTGCAGGCGCTCGGCGGCACGGCCGAAGTGGCGCGTCTCCGCGATGGCGAGGAAGGTGCGGGCGAGGTTGATGTCCATGGCGTCGGTGTGGCGGGGAAAATACCAGCAGGAATATTGCTCTCAAATCTCAATCGAATTCATTTTACTTCGACACCCCGCGGGCCGACCATGGCGAAGAGAGGAGCGACGGGAATTCAGATGCTGCATCGGCGTTGGGGTGAGGAGCGGTTGGCGCTCGTGGAGCGCTGCAGGATGTCCGATGCCGAGCTCGCTTCCTTCCTCGAATCCCTGATCAGCGCCGAGCGCGCGGGCGCCCGGTCCCTCACGCCCCTCCTCGAGCGCACCTTCCCGCCCATCCGCACGCGCCTCGTGCACCTGCAGCGCGTCGCGAGCCGCAACATCGCCGCCCTCGGCTGCATCCTGCGCCGGCTCGGCGGCGAGGCCGCGCCTTCGAGCGCCGCGCTGCCCGAGCCGTCGCTCACGCGGCGCAGCCTGCGCGCCCGCCTGGAGCTCGCCAAGCGCGGCCAGGCGTGGGCCGCGCGCCGCATCGAGGGCGCGTTGCCGCGCATCGGCCCTCGCGGCGTGCGCCAGGCGCTGGACGCGGTGCGCGATTCGCACCTCCTCAACATCGGGATCTGCCGGGGAATCCTCGTCGACCTCGATGCGAGCCTCAGCCCGACCACCACCTGGGAGCGATCGAGATGAAAGCCACGACCGGAAGATGGACGCTCGCGATGCTGGCAGCGGCCTTCGCGTTCCTCGTCGGATGCGACGAGATTCCGCAGGACCAGCGCAAGCCGTTCGCGGGCGAAGCGGAGGTGAAGCTGCAGAACCACGCGTTCAAGGGCGACAAGGCCGGCTTCGACGATGCGCTCGCGCAGCGCGCGGCGCACTCCGACGATTACCGCGTGGTGGGCGGCGCGAAGCCATGAGATAGGAGCTGCACCTCCACGGGGAAGCGCGGAGCCGCAATCGCCCCCGACCTCGGCGTCCGCGCGCAAGACGGGACTGCGCCTCCACGGCCCGGCCGACGAGCCCCGGATCCAAGTCGAAACAGCAGCAGCAGTGCCATGAAAGCCATCCGCGAGGGTGGCTTCTTTTTTCGCGCGAATCGGCTAGGCTGACGAGGACGACGGCCATGCCCGCATGTCGACGGGCTCCAGGGAGGCCGCATGGGAACGCGCAGGATCGCCATCTTGCTGGTCGCGGCGGGGTTCCTCGCCGGCATCGCGCTCGACAGGCTTTGGCTCGCTGCGCAGGCGCCGGCCTTCTCCAACGCGATCCTCGTGAGGCCGGGCATCACCTTCTTCGGCGCGAAGGTGCTGGGCGGATTCGCCTTCGGGGTGCTCGTTCCGTTGCTCCTCGCGCTGCTCGTCCTCGCGTTCGTGCTCTTCCCCTGGACGCATGCCGCGTATCCGGTCGCGCGCAAGGAGCGCTACCGGCTGATCGCACGCGTCTCCACGCTGATCCTGCTCATACCGCTGTGGATCCTCGCGGCGGGCTTCATCTACCGGCTCGTGAAGCCCTACCTGCCGCTGCCGGTCGCGACGACGCTCGAGTCGTTCGGCTTCCAGCCGAGCTTCTACTACGGGGCGGCCGACGATGCGCACCAGCTCCTCGGCCCGATCGACGGAAGCTTCGCGTGCTTCGTCGGCCTCGTGGTCGGGCTGCTCCTCGTCTACTACAAGCTTCCGCGCTGAGCCGGGCGGGCGATGACGGCGAGCGAGGCGTACAAGCTGCTGCGGTCGGTCGTCGGGCCCTGGTACAAGCGCAACGGGTTCAGGCTCGCCAGGGGCTACCTCACGTACCAGAAGCCGCTCGGCGGCAGGCACTTCAACGTGCGCTGGCAGTGCAACTCGCACGGATGGGACAAGCACAAGGGATCGTCATTCGCGGTCTTCGTGGGATTCACCGACGATGAGGACGCGGACTGCGCGCCGTTGCAGCGGCTCACCGAGTACCTCACGCCCGAGCAGCTCGAGCTCGTGCGAGCGCGGCAGAACCGCGTGCTCGCGAGCATTCCGCAGCCTCCGCCGGAGCACATCGGGATGATGGTCGCGGCGTTCGAGAAATCCTTCCGCGATCCCCAGCCCTACATCGACATCTACCTCGAGGGCTGGCGGCCCGTCACGCGGCCGTACATGCGAGCCGACGACATCTGGTTTCGCTACTTCTCGCAGGCGCATGTGCGGGCATGGGCGATCCTGCTGCAGCAGTACGTGGAGGGCGTGCATGGCGCAACGATTCGCTCATCGCCTGCATGATGAGCGGGCG
>DASUXK010000285.1:0-15319 GCA_036377935.1 Usitatibacter sp. | reverse complement strand
TCTCGGGAACCGCATCCGGCTCGTGCAGTCGGACCTCTATTCGGCGCTCCACGGCCGGACCTACGACCTCATCGTCTCGAACCCGCCCTACGTGAACGCCGCCTCGATGCGCCGGCTGCCGCAGGAGTATCGCCAGGAGCCGCGCATGGCGCTCGCGAGCGGCCCCGACGGCCTCGAGCACACGCGCGCGATCCTCGCCGGCGCGCGCGAGCACCTCGCTCCCGGCGGCCTGCTGGCCGTCGAGATCGGCCACAACCGCAAGGCGCTGGAAAAGTCGTTCCCGGGCACCGCTTTCGAGTGGCCGAAGACGAGCGCCGGCCGGGGGTTCGTGTTCGCGATTCCGCGCGAGCGCCTGCCCTGAGAAAAAGGCCCCCCATGCTATGATTCGCGCCAGAATTCCGGCCCACATTCCAGAGACGAACGGTCCCGATTCGAGGACCGGAAACGCGATGCCCAACTCGTTCGACCAAATCCCGCCCGGCGGGGTCCCGGTGGACGGCGCGCTCCTCGGCGAGGTCGCCGAGCTCGTCGTCTCCGCCCTGAACCTGGACGTCGCTCCGGCGGAGATCGACCCGGACGCCCCGCTCTACAAGGAAGGGCTCGGCCTCGATTCCATCGACATCCTCGAGGTGGCGCTGGTGGTCTCGCGCCGCTACGGCTTCAAGCTGCGCGAGGACGACCGCGACAACCTGCGCATCTTCTCCTCGCTGCGCAGCCTCGCCGCGCACGTGGCGGAGCGGAGAACGAAGTGACGCCGGACCGGCGCAGGCGCTCCGTGCGCGCGGTGCTGGTCCTCCTCTCGCTCGGGCTCGC
Source organism: Usitatibacter sp. (assembly GCA_036377935.1). Lineage (GTDB taxonomy): Bacteria > Pseudomonadota > Gammaproteobacteria > Burkholderiales > Usitatibacteraceae > Usitatibacter. Next base: position 14,506 of record DASUXK010000285.1, on the reverse strand, counting down.
GGTCCTCGCGCACTTCGCCATCGTGCGCCGCTTCCCGCCCGCCGTCGGCGCGATCCTCTCCCTCCTGCCCGCGACCCTCCTCGTGCTGTGGGCCGTGCGCCGCTCGCGCCGCCGCGCGTGGATCTTCGCCGCGCTCGCGCTCGCCGCCGCCGGCCTCTGGGCGGGCTGGGACGGGCTCGAGCGCCACTTCCCCGATGTCTTCCTCGTGGAGCACGCGGGCGGCAACCTCCTCCTCGCGTTCGTGTTCGGCCGCACGCTCGTGCGCGGCCGCGAGCCGCTGTGCACCCGCTTCGCGCGCATCATGCATCCGAGGCTGCCGCCCGAGGTCGAGGCCTACACGCGCGGCATCACCATCGCGTGGACGATCTTCTTCGCCGCGCTCTCGACGATTTCCGTGACTCTCTACGCCGCGGGCTTCCTCGAGGCGTGGTCGCTGCTCGCCACGGTGCTGAGCCCCGTGCTCCTCGCGCTCATGTTCGTGGGCGAGTACGCGGTGCGGCTGCGCGCGCTGCCGAACTGGGAACGCGTCGGCGTCCTGGGCGGCATCCGCGCCTTCTCGCGCCATTTCGCGGCCTCTCCCGCCGAGAACCCGCGCTGAGCGATTCGCCCATGCCCTCGCCCGCGTGCACCGACCCGCAAGCGGCGACCGTCGCGCTGATCGGCCACGCGAGCGGCGAGGCGATCGCGGCGTGGCGCGGCGCCCGCGCGGTCAGCGCACGCGAGCTGCTGCGCGACGTGGCGCACGCCGCGGCCGCGCTCCCCGAGGCCACGCACGTCCTCAACCTCTGCGCCGACCGCTACCGCTTCGCGGTGATGCTCCTCGCCGCCGTGGCGCGCGGCCAGCTCACGCTCCTGCCGCCGTCGACCACGCCGCACGTGATCGCCTCGATGCGCCGCTTCGCGCCCGACGCGTACTTCGTCGCCGACGATCCCGCGATCGCCGTGGACCTGCCGCGCTTCGACCTGCCGGAAGCGCTCCCCACGCCCGAATGGGAGGCGGTGCCCGCGGTGCCCGCCGATCGCGCGGTGGCCTGCCTCTTCACCTCGGGCTCGACGGGCGAGCCGCAGCCGAGCTTCAAGAGCTGGGGTGCGCTCGTGCACAACGTGCTCGCCGAGGCCGAGCGGCTGCGCGTGGGCCCCGGGCATGCGATCCTCGGCACCGTGCCGCCGCAGCACATGTACGGCTTCGAATCGACCGTCCTCATGCCGCTCGCGGCGGGCGCCGCGCTCACGGCCGAGCGTCCCTACTACCCCGGCGACATCGATGCGGCGATCGAGCGCCTGCCCGCGCCGCGCCTGCTCTTCACCACGCCCTTCCACCTGCGCGCCTGGCTCGGCGCCGACGAGCCGGCGCGGATCGAGCGCATCGTCTCGGCCACCGCGCCGCTCTCCCTCGAGCTCGCGCGCGAAACCGAGCGGCGCACGGGCGCGGAGCTGCACGAAATCTACGGCTGCACCGAGGCCGGGCAGATCGCCACGCGCCGCCCCACCGTCTCGGGCGACTGGGAGCTCTACGCGGGCCTGCGGCTGCGCGAGCACGAGGGGCGCGCGGTCGTCTCCGGCGGGCACGTGGAGGCGCCGATCGCGCTGCAGGACGTGATCGAGGCGCGCGACGACGGCGTGCACTTCGCGCTGCACGGGCGCTTCAGCGACATGGTGAACATCGCCGGCAAGCGCAACTCGCTCGCCTACCTCAACCACCAGCTCACCTCGATCGAGGGCGTGGTGGACGGCGTGTACTTCGTGCCCGAGGAGCGCGAAGCCGACGGGGTGACGCGGCTCACGGCGTTCGTCGTCGCGCCCGGGCTCACGCGCGCGCAGGTGCTCGCCGCGCTGCGCGAGCGCATCGACCCCGCGTTCCTGCCGCGCCCCCTGGTGATGGTGGAGTCGCTGCCGAGGAGCATCACCGGCAAGCTCCCGCGCGCCGCGCTGGGCGCCCTCGCCGCCCGCCGCCGGCGCGCCGCCTCGCGGGCCTCCTGATGGCGCTCGAGCTGCACAGCGCGTTCGAGGTCGGGCGCGACGACCCGGCATTCGACGGGCACTTTCCCGGCCGGCCGATCCTGCCGGGCGTGGCGCTCGTCGCGCGCGCCATGGACGCGCTGCAGCGCGCGACGGCGACGCAAGCGAGCGACTGGACGCTCGAGAGCGTCAAGTTCTCGAGCCCCGTCGCACCCGGCACGCGGCTCGACATGGATCATCGCGGCGACGCATCGGCACGCGTGCGCTTCGAGATCCGCGCGGGCGGGCGGCTCGTCGCGAGCGGGGCGCTCGCGCGGCGGCCGGGGCCCGCGCCTTGAGCGCCGCACCCTCGTCCGGGCGCGCGGCGCGCGCCGAGTGGGCGCGGCGCCCCGAGCGCGGCAACCCGCTCCTCATCCGCTTCATGGTCTGGTTCTCGCGCCGCCTCGGGCGCGCGCCCGCGAGGGTGCTGCTGCGGGTCGGAACGGCGTATTTCTTCGCGACGGCGCGCGCCGCGCGCCGCGCCTCGCGCGAGTTCCTGCGCCGCTGCCTGGGCCGCGAGCCCACGCTCGCCGAGCGCTTCGGCTTGTTCCTGGCGTTCGCCTCCACGGTGCACGACCGCGTGTTCTTCCTCGAGGGGCGCTTCGACCTCTTCGACATCGCGATCCACGGCAACGAGCTCTTCGACGAGCGCGGCGCGATCCTCATGGGCGCGCACCTCGGCAGCTTCGAGGCGGCGCGCGCCTGCGGCCGGTCGCGCCGCGCCATCGCCATGGCGATGTACGAGGACAACGCGCGCAAGGTGCAGTCGGCGCTCGCCGCCATCGCGCCGGAGCTGGAGAGGGACATCGTGCCCCTCGGGCGCATCGACTCGATGCTGCGGCTCGAGGAGCGGCTCGAGGCGGGCGCGCTGGTGGGCGTGCTCGCCGACCGCACCCTGGGCGAGGAGCCCGTGCTCGAGCTGCCGTTCCTGGGCGCGCCGGCGCCGTTTCCCACCGGTCCCATGCGCATGGCCGCCGCCCTGCGCGCGCGGGTGATCTTCATGGCGGGCCTGTACCGCGGCGCCAACCGCTACGAGATCCGCTTCGAGCCGCTCGCCGACTTCTCCGCGCTCGAAGGGCTCCCGCGCGCCGGGCGCGAGGCGCGCGTGAACGAGGCGGTGGCGCGCTACGCCGAATGCCTCGAGCGCCACTGCCGGCTCGCGCCCGACAACTTCTTCAACTTCCACCGCTTCTGGCGATGAGGCCCGGGCCGCGCGCGGCACGGGCCGCGGCGCTCCTCGCGGCGCTCGCCCTGCATGCGCCCGCCTTCGCCGCGTGGGACGTGGCAGCCCTCATGGCGCTGCTGCGCGCGCATCCGCCGGGCCGCGCGCATTTCGACGAGACGAAGACCGTCTCCATCCTCGACCGTCCGCTGGAATCGTCGGGCGAGCTCGTGTTCACGCCGCCCGCGCGCCTCGAGAAGCACGTCACGAGCCCCGGCGACGAGCGCGTGGTGGCCGATGGCGAGCGGCTGGTGATCGAGCGCGCCGGCCGGCGGCGCGTGATTTCCCTCGCCGAGCATCCCGAGGTCGCGGTGCTCATCGACAGCATCCGCGGCACGCTCGCGGGCGATCGCGCGGCGCTCGAGCGCGCGTACCGGCTCGAGCTCTCGGGCGACGCGAAGGCCTGGCGGCTGGTCCTCACGCCGCGCGAGGAGGCGCTGCAGGCCCTGGTCGCGAAGGTGACGCTCGAAGGCTCGCAGGCGCGCGTGCAGCGCGTCGAGATCGAGCAGGCCGACGGCGACCGCTCGCTCATGCAGATCCGGCCGGAGAAGCGCTGAGCGTGCGGCGCGCGCTGCCGGTGGCGCTGTGGGCGCTCGCGCTGGCGCTGTGCGCGGTGCAGGTCGCGCGCACGCGCTTCGTCGCCGACCTCTCCTCGTTCCTGCCCGCCGCCCCCACGCCCGAGCAGCGCCTGCTCGTGGACCAGCTCCGCGAGGGCGCGCTCTCGCGCGCGATGCTGCTCGCGATCGAGGGCGGCGACGGCGAGGCGCGGGCGAGGCTCTCGCGCGCGCTCGCGCAACGCCTTTCGCAGGACGCGCGCTTCGCGTCCGTGAGCAACGGCGCGGCGGCGGGCTTCGCGCGCGACAGGGATTTCCTCCTCGCGCATCGCTATCTCCTCGGCCCGCAGGTCGCGCCCGGGCGCTTCACCGTGGCGGGCCTGCACGCGGCGATCGCGGAGACGATCGACCTCCTCGCCTCGCCCGCCGGCGCGCTCGTGAAGCCCTGGGTCGCGCGCGATCCCACGGGCGAGACGCTCGCGCTCCTCGAGAGCCTGCGCCCCGCGGGCGGGCCGCGCATGGCGCACGGGGTGTGGGTCTCGCCGGACGGGGCGCGCGCGTTGCTGCTCGCGCGAACGCGCGCGAGCGGCTCGGACATCGACGCGCAGGCGGGCGCCTTGCAGGCCGCGCATGCCGCGTTCGATGCGGCCGCCGCGCAGCTCGGGCCGTCGGCGAAGGGCGCGCGCCTCCTCGCGACCGGGCCCGGCGTCTTCTCGGTGCGCTCGCGCGCGCTCGTGAAGCACGACGTGGAGCGCTTCTCGATCCTCGGGCTCACCCTCGTCGCGAGCCTCCTGCTCGCCGTCTACCGCTCGCCGCTCGCGCTCGCGCTGGGGCTCGTGCCCGTCGCCACCGGCGCGCTCGTGGGCGTCACCGCCGTCTCGCTCGGCTTCGGCCTGGTGCACGGCATCACGCTGGGCTTCGGCACGACGTTGATCGGCGAAGCGGTGGACTACTCGATCTACCTCTTCGTGCAATCGGGACGGGGCGCGCGCGCGGGCGACGCCGCGTGGCTCGCGGGCTTCTGGCCCACCATCCGGCTGGGCGTGCTCACTTCGATCGCGGGCTTCTCGGCGTTGCTCTTCTCGGGCCTGCCGGGGCTCGCGCAGCTCGGGCTCTACTCGATCGCGGGACTCGCGGCGGCGGCGCTCGTCACGCGCTTCGTGCTGCCGCGCCTGCTGCCCGCGCGCTTCCAGGTGCGCGATCTCACGGCGCTCGGCGCGGCCCTCGGGAAGCTCGCCCGCGGCGCGCGCAAGCTGCGCGTCGCGGTCGCGCTGCTCGCGCTCGCCGCCCTCGCCGTCGTCGCCACCCACCGCGCCACGATCTGGGATGCGGAGCTCGCGAGCCTCAATCCCGTTCCCGCCGCGGAGCGCGCGCTCGACGCCGAGCTTCGCGCCTCGCTCGGCGCCTCCGATGCGCGCTACCTGGTCGCGGTGCGTGCGGCGGACCGGGAAGGCGCGCTGGAGGGCGCAGAACGCGCGGGCGCGGCGTTGGACCCGCTCGTCGAAGGCGGCAAGATCGCCGGATACGAGTCGCCCGCGCGCTTCGTGCCCAGCCTCGCCACGCAGCGCGCCCGCCAGGCGAGCCTTCCGGACGAGCAAACGCTGCGCGCGCGCCTCGCGGCCGCGCTCGCGGACCTGCCGCTCTCGCCCGCGCGCCTCGAGCCCTTCGTCGCCGACGTCGAGCGCGCGCGCACGGCCGCGCCCGTCGCGCCCGCCTCGCTCGCCGGCACCGCGCTCGCCGCGGCCCTCGACGGCCTCCTCTTCCGCGACGACGAGGGAACCTGGACCGCGGTGCTCGCCCTGCGCGCGCCGGCCGGCGCGCCGGGCCTGGACGCGGCCGCCGTGCGCGGGGCCATCGCCCGCGCGCAGGTGCCCGGCGCCGCGTTCATCGACCTCAAGGGCGAGCTCGACCGCCTGTACTCCGGATACCTGCATCGCGCGCTCGCCGCCTCCGCGGCGGGGCTCGCCGCGATCGTGGCGCTGCTCTTCGCCGCGCTGCGCAGCCCCGCGCGGGTGATCCGCGTGATGGCGCCGCTCGCGGCCGGCGTGGCGGTGGTCGCGGCGGCGCACGTGCTCGCGGGCACGCGCCTTTCGATCCTGCACCTCGTGGGCCTGCTGCTCGTGGTCGCGGTCGGATCGAACTACGCGCTCTTCTTCGACCGCATCGCGCTCGACCGCGACGCGTCGGCGCCGCGCACCCTCGCCTCGATCGCGCTCGCCAACGCGACGACGGTCGCGAGCTTCGGGCTGCTCGCGCTCTCCGCGATCCCGGTGCTGCACGCGATCGGCTCGACCGTCGCCGCGGGCGCGGCCGCGACGCTCGTGTTCGCCGCCGCCCTCGCGCCGCGCGGCCGGGAAGCGCCGTGACGCTGGGCTACAATCTGCGGCGGGAAGGAGCGGCTCGATGCGCACGCTGATCCGCACCACGGGAAGCGGTCCCGGGATCGCGCTGGGGCTCCTCACCGGCTCGTACAGCGTCCCGGAGGATTTCGAGCGCGAGGGCTTCCCGGAGGCGCTCGAGCGCCGGGGGATCGCCGCCCGGATCGCCATGGCCGAGGTGCGGGCGGCGTGGTTTTCCGACGGCTCGGTGGTGCAACGCATCCGCGAGTCGGTGGTCGAACCCGCACGCGCCCTGGGGTTCGCGCGGGTGTGGCTCGCCGGGATCTCGCTGGGCGGGCTCGCATCGCTCGCGTATGTCGCGCGGCACGGCGGCGATGTCGAGCGCGTCGCGCTCTTCTCGCCGTATCCGGGCACGCGCGAGGTGCTGCGCGAGATCGACGCGGCGGGCGGCCTCGACCGCTGGCGATTCGACGAGGGCGAGGCCGATGCCGAGCGCGAGGCGTGGCGCTGGCTGCGGGACCACGGAAGCACGGCGGAGCGCATCGACTGCTATTTCGCCACCGGCGATCGCTTCGTCGAAGGGCAGCGCCGGATCGCGGGCCGGTTGCCCGCGGCGCAGGTGCACGAGAGGCCGGGCGGACACGAGTGGGAGGACTGGCGGGCGATGTGGAACGACTTCCTGGAGCGCCACCGGCCGTGAGCACGACCGTCGAGGCCGGACCGCGCCCGTCGCGCTGGCGCCCCACGCCCGTCGTCACGGGATCGATGGGGCTGCACGTCGCCGCGGCCGCGTCGCTCGTCGCGGCGCCCGAGGCGTGGCCCTGGGCGCTCGGCGCGATCGCCGCGAACCAGGCCGCGCTCATCGCCTCGGGGCTGCTGCCGCGCATGGACTGGATCGGCCCCAACATGACGCGCCTGCCGCCCGCGGCGCGCGAGCGCGGCGAGTTCGCCATCACGCTCGACGACGGGCCCGACCCGGAGGTGACGCCGCGCGTGCTCGACCTCCTCGAGGCGCGCGGCTGTCCCGCGACCTTCTTCTGCATCGGCAGCCGCGTCCTCGCGCACGCGGAGCTCGCGCGCGAGATCGCGCGGCGCGGCCACGCGGTCGAGAACCACTCGATGACGCACGGCCCGACCTTCGCGCTGAAGACGCTCGCCGGCTACCGCCGCGAGGTGCGCGAGGCGCAGGCCGCGATCGCGAGCGTCACCGGCGCGGCCCCGCGCTTCTTCCGCGCGCCGATGGGCTTCCGCAACCCGCTGCTCGATCCCGTGCTGCACGAGGCCGGCCTCGCGCTCGCGGCGTGGACGCGCAGGAGCTACGACACGCGCGTGCGCGATCCGGCCGTGGTCGCCGCGCGCCTCACGCGCCGCTTCGCCGCGGGCGACATCCTCCTGCTGCACGACGGCCACGCCGCGCGCACGGCGAGGGGCGTCCCCGTCCTCCTCGAAGCGCTGCCGCGGATCCTCGACGAAGCCGCGCGCCTGGGCCTGCGTCCGGTCACCCTGCGCCAAGCCGCGGCTACGTGAGCCGCGCGTTCTTCCGCACGCTCGCGCGCCGCGCCGCGCGGCGCTATCCGGCGCGCGAGCGCCATGCGCGCCACTTCGCGTACTTCAAGCTCACGCGCGATCCGGTCTTCCGCCACCTCCTGGAGAGCGGGTTGCTCGTGGGGCGCGAGCGCATCCTCGACCTCGGCTGCGGGCAGGGGATGCTGGAGGCGCTCCTCGCCTCGGTGCGCGAAGCGGGTGGCTGGCCCGGCGATTGGCCGGCGCCGCCCGCGCCGCGCCTCGTGCAAGGCATCGACGTGAGCGGCCGCGACGTGGCGCTCGCCGCCGCCGCGTGCGACGGGCACGCGACGTTCGTGCACGGCGACATCCGCACCGCGCCGTTCCCCGCGGCCGACGCGATCGTGATCCTCGACGTGCTGCACTACATCGACGCGGCCTCGCAGGAGGCCGTGCTGCGGCGCGCGTGGAAGGCGCTCGCGCCGGGAGGCGTGCTGCTGTTGCGCGTGGCCGACGGCGTCCCGACCCTGCGCTTCCGAATCACGATCGCGCTCGACCGGCTCTCGCTGCGGCTGCGCGGCGGGCGGCCCGGCGCGTATCATTGCCGTCCGCTCGCGGAGTGGCGGCGGCGCCTGGAGGCGATCGGCTGGCGCATCGAGCCGCGGCCGATGAGCGGGGGGACGCCGTTCGCGAACGTGCTCCTCGTCGCCTCGCGCCCCGCCCATGCAGCGCACGAGGCCGCCTTGCCCGCGACCGGCTCCATCCTGTAGCTTCGATTCCATGCGCCCTCTCCCGATTTCCGCCGCCACCGCGACGAGCTGCCTCGGCCGCGGCCTCGAAGCGCATCGCGCCGCGCTCGCCGCCGGCGCGAGCGGGCTCACCCCGTGCCGCTTCGAGACCGCCGCGCTGGATACGTGGATCGGCGAGATCGCGGGCGTGGACGAGACGCGGCTTCCCGGGCCGCTGCGCGCCTTCGATTGCCGCAACAACCGCGCGGCCGAGCTGGGGCTCGCGCAGGACGGATTCGAGGAAGCCGTGCGCGCGGCCGCCGCACGGCACGGCGCGCGGCGCGTCGGCGTCTTCCTCGGCACCAGCACGGCCGGCATCCTGCAGACCGAGCTCGCGTACCGCCGCCGCGACCCGGCGAGCGGCGCGCTGCCCGCCGATTTCGATTACCGCCGCACGCACAACACGTTCTCCGTCGCCGAGTACGTGCGCGAGCGCCTCGGGCTCGCGGGGCCGTGCGTCGCCCTCTCGACCGCCTGCTCCTCGAGCGCGAAGGCCTTCGCCTCGGCCGCGCGCTCGATCGAGGCGGGCCTCGTCGATGCCGCCGTGGTGGGCGGCGTGGACACGCTCTGCCTCACGACGCTCTACGGCTTCGGCTCCCTCGACCTGCTGTCGCGCGCGCCGTGCCGGCCCTACGACGCGCAGCGCGACGGCATCTCCATCGGCGAGGCGGCCGCGTTCTTCCTCCTCGAGCGCGACGCGGACGCGGAAATCGCGCTCCTCGGCGCCGGCGAATCGTCGGACGCATGGCACATGTCGGCCCCGCACCCCGAGGGCCGCGGCGCGCGCACGGCGATGGAGGCGGCGTTGCGCGGCGCGGGCCTCGAGCCCGATGCGATCGATTACGTGAACCTGCACGGCACCGGCACGCAGAGCAACGACGCGGCGGAGGATCGCGCGGTGTCCGCGCTCTTCGGCGAGCGCGTGCCGTGCAACTCCACCAAGGCGATGACGGGGCACGCGCTCGGCGCGGCCGGCGCGGTGGAAGCGGCCGTGGCCCTGCTCGCGATCCGCGGCGGGTTCCTGCCGCCGGGCGTGAACACGCGCACGATCGACCCGGCGCTGCGCGCGCGCTACGAGCTCGCCGGCGGCGCGCGCCGCATCGATCGCGTGCTCAGCAACTCCTTCGGCTTCGGCGGCAGCAACTGCAGCCTGGTGATCGGGCGCGCGGGGGCGCGCGCTTGAGGCTCGCGGCGCGGGTCGAGGGCGTGGGCCTCCTCGGCCCGGGCCTCGCCGGATGGGATGCCGCGCGGGATGTGCTGGCGGGCGGCGCCGCGTTCGCGCGGACCGCGTTGGCGTTGCCCGCGCCCCAGGCGCTGCCCGCCACGGAGCGGCGCCGCGCGGGCCCCGCCGTGAAGATCGCGCTCGCCGCGGGGCTCGCGGCCGCGGGCGCCGCGGGGCGCGATCCCGCGTCGCTCGCCGCGGTCTTCGCGTCCTCGAGCGGCGATGGCGAGAATTGCCACGCGATCTGCGAGGTGCTCGCCTCCGACGACCGGCAGATCTCGCCCACGCGCTTCCACAATTCCGTGCACAACGCGCCCGCGGGCTACTGGAGCATCGCGACCGGCGCCACCGCGAGCGTCGACAGCGTGGCCGCGTTCGACGCGAGCTTCGGCGCCGGGCTGCTGGAAGCGCTCGCGCGCATCGCGGCCGATCCCGCGCTCCCCGTCGTGCTCGTCGCCTACGACGCGCCCTATCCCGAGCCGCTGCGCGCCGCGCGACCCGTTCCCGATCCGTTCGCGGTCGCGCTCGTGCTCGGCGCGGCGAGCGAGGGCCGCGGCCCGCTCCTCGCCGCCTCGTTCACCGAGGATCCGCCGGACGCGATGGACGACGAAGGGCTCGAGCGCCTTCGGCGCGAGATTCCCGCGGCGCGCGCGCTGCCGCTGCTCGCGCGGCTCGCGCGCGGCGAGGCCGGCGCCGCGAACCTCGAATACCTGCCGCCCCTCGCGCTGCGCGTGGAGGTGACGCCGTGAACGCCGCCGCGCGCGGGCGCGAGTGGCTCGCATCGCACCTTCCGCATCGGGGCGCGATGAGCCTGCTCGACGAGGTGCTCGCGTGGGACGGCGCCCGGCTGCACGCGCGCGCGACGAGCCACGGCTCGACCGGCCATCCGCTGCGCCGCGAGGGGCGGCTGCCGATCGCGTGCGCCATCGAGTACGGCGCGCAGGCCGCCGCCGCCCACGGCGCGCTGCTCGCGGCCGGCACGGCGCCGGAAAGCGCGGGCTTCCTCGCGAGCGCACGGGGCGTGACGTTCCATGCCGCGCGCCTCGACGACATCGCCGATCCGCTCGACATCGAGGTCGAGCGCGCGGGCGAAGGCGCGGGCGCGGTGCTCTATGCGTTCCGCGTGAGCGCCGCGGGCCGCACGCTCGCCGAAGGCCGCGTGGCGATCGTGCTCGACGCGGCGGGCCCGCCATGAGCCGCCGCGCGCTCGTCACCGGCGGCAGCGGGGCGATCGGCGCCGCGATCTGCCGCCGCCTCGCGCAGGCGGGGCTCGAGGTGCTCGTGCATGCGCATCGCAACGTGGCGAACGCGCAGGCGCTCGCGCGCTCGATCGTCGAGGGTGGAGGGCGCGCCCATGCGGTCGCGTTCGACGTCACCGACGGCCCGGCAGCGCAGGCCGAGCTCGAGGCGCTGCTCGAGACCGGCCCCGTCGACGTGCTGGTGAACAACGCGGGGCTGCACGACGACGCGCCCTTCCCCGGCATGTCGCGCGGGCAGTGGGACCGCGTCATCGACGTTTCGCTCAACGGCTTCTACAACGTGACGCGCCCGCTGGTGATGCCGATGGTGCGCGCGCGCTGGGGGCGCATCGTGAGCATCACCTCGGTGACCGCGCAGCTCGGCAACCGCGGGCAGGCGAACTACGCGGCGGCCAAGGGCGCGATCCACGCGGCGACGAAGAGCCTTGCGCTGGAGCTGGCGAGCCGCGGCGTCACGGTGAACGCCGTCGCGCCCGGCCTCGTCGCCACGCCCATGACCGAAGCCGCCTTCGACCGCGCCGCCATCGAGCGCCTCGTGCCCATGCAGCGCGCCGGCCGACCCGAGGAAGTCGCGGACCTCGTCGCCTTCCTCGCCTCCGACTGCGCCGGCTACATCACCGGGCAGGTGATCGGGATCAACGGCGGGATGGCGTGAGGGAGGGGGAGAACCTGCGCCAGGCCAGCATCGGCAACCGCAGCAGGAAACCGACGAAGAGGCGCGTGTACATCCACGAGAGCAGCACGTTGTCGCGCCAGTAGTTGAAGTGCGAGACGCCGCCCTCCTCGGGCTTGAGGTAACGCACCGGCGCGGGGACGTTCACCGGCGGCAAGCCGCGCCAGACGAGGCGGATCGCGGCCTCGGGATCGAAATCGAAGCGCCGCATCCACGCGCTCGAGCGCATGACGGCGACGAGGTCGGCGATGGGATAGACGCGGAAGCCGAAGAGCGAGTCGCCGATCCCCGCCCACAGCGTCTCGAAGTTCGCCCACCAGTTGGAGATCTTGCGCCCGCGCAGCCGGATCTTCGGGGCGGTCGCGTCGAACACCGGATCGCCGAGGATGAGCGCGTGGGGCTCGGCCGCGGAGCGCTCCATGAATCGCGGGATGCACCAGGCCGGGTGCTGGCCGTCGGAATCCATCGTGAGGACGTGCGTGTATCCCTCGGAGGCCGCGATCTGCGCGCCGCGCAGCACCGCCGCGCCCTTGCCCTGGTTGCGGGGGAGGATCACGACGCGCAGCCCCGGATCCTCGCGCGCCAGCGCCTGCAGCTTCTCGCCCGTGCCGTCGGTGCTGCCGTCGACCACGACCCACACCGGCGACCAGTGCGCGCGCGCGCCGCGCACCGTCTCGAACACCATCGGCCCGGGGTTGTAGCTCGGGATGAGGACGAGGTGCGTCGCGGAGCGCCGCGGCTCGCTCATTTCTTCGGCTCTCCCAGGGCGTTCACCGGCACGCGCACGGCCGACTCGCCCAGCACCCACGCGATCGCCACACCCGTCGCGAAGTAGCGCCGGGACGTGACCAGCGGGCTCGCGGCGAAGGTCGCGCCCGCGAGCGTATCGTAGCGCGCGAAGCCGCCGACCCAGAACTTCGGGTAGCGCTTCGAGAGCGCGACGATGAACTGCATGCCGCCGTACCCGCCGCCCGTGGTGTACGCCGGGCGCCCGGGCGCGGCGTACGCCGCGGGCACCTCGTAGAAGTAGCGGTTGTAGCGCCCGTCGGTGAACACCGGCCCGGCGAGCATGCCCAGGTTCCATCCGTCGTGGCCGAGCGGGTCCGCCACGTCGAGGTTCACGTGCGGCGAGAACTGGCCGCCGATGAAGCGCGGGTGCGATTCGATCGTCATCGCGGCGCGCACCGGCATGCGCAGCTCGATGCGCGAATGCGCGTCCGCCGACTCCCACAGCTTCACGTCGAGCGAGGGCCCGAATTCGACGCTGCCCTTCAAATCCGGCATGCCCTCGCGCGCGCGGTTGCGCGAGCTGTCCACGGGAAGCGAGGCGCCCACGCTCATGTTGAGCTCCGCGCGGTCGCTCTCCATGAAGACGCCGCGCAGGCCGTGGCGATCCTGCCGCAGGTACCGGCCGCGATAAACGGAGTAGGGGATGGGCAGGACGTACGCGCGCGATTGCGACGAGCCGCGGTAATCCGGGAAGTCGAGCACCGTGAGGCCCGCGCCCGCCTCCCACAGCGGCTCCATCCGGTCGTCGGCGAGCGCGTGCGCCGCGCCGGCCGATAGCGCGAGGGCGGCCGCCTCGAGGACGGCATGCGCGCGCTTCACCGGCTGCCCGCCGAAGCCGGCATCCGGGAATCGTCGCGGATGTTGAACGCGCGCCTGCGCCACGCGCGAAGCGACCTCGGCAAGTGCACGAGCGAGAACACGTAGTAGACGACGCGAAAGGACATGAGGCCGCGCAGGATCGGCGTGCGGCCGAAGATGTCGCCCGCGAGCACCGAGAGCAGCGCCTTCTTCATGCCCAGGCGGTCGCTCGGCGCCATGAAGAGGTCGCGCATCGTCGGATTGGTCACGCGGTAGATGAACCACGAGAACTGCTTCGGGCCCACCCGCATCACGTGCTCGAAGCGCCGGCGCGCGGCGCGCTCGGCGGCGCGATCGGCGAGGCGCGCGTGCACGACGTCGGCCGCCGCGAACGCGCTGTTCATCGCGAGCATCACGCCCGAGGAGAACACCGGGTCGACGAACGCGTACGCGTCGCCCACCATGACGTAGTTCTCGCCCTGGCAGCCGGTGCAGTGGTACGAGTAGTTGCCGGTCGCCTCGGGCTCGGCGGCGAGCTGCGCGCCCTGCAGGCGCTCGGCGAGCGGCGGGCACATCGCGATGGTGTCGAGGAAGAACTCGCGCAGCGGCTTGCCGCGCGACTTCATGTAGTAGGGCCAGACCACCGCGCCCACGCTCGTCGAGCCGTCCTTCAGCGGGATGAACCAGAACCAGCCGTGGTCGAACCAGTAGATGATGATGTTGCCCTCTTCGCGGCCGTCGTCGCGCTTCGCGCCGCGGAAGTGGCCGTACATCGCCGAGCTGTTGTGGTCGGGATTGCGCCGCTTGATCCGCAGGCGGTTCGCGAAGAGGGTGTCGCGCCCCGTCGCATCCACGAGGAACTTCGCGCGCCACTCGCGCACGGTCCCGTCGCCCATCGTGGCGCGCACCCACGGCGGCGAGGCGCGGTCCCCCAGGTGGAACTCGCGCACGCGGCAGTTCTCGTGCGCTTCGGCGCCGGCCGAGGCCGCGCGGCGGAAGAGGATCTCGTCGAACTCGGAGCGGCGTACCTGGTAGGCCTTCGGCATCGAGGGGTCGGTGGCGTCGGCGAACTGGAAGCCCGACGTGAAGTCGTGCCAGGGCGAGACGAAGACCGCGCCCCACTTGTCCATGCCGACCGCCTCGACCTCGCGCGCCACGCCGAGCTTCTCGAAGAGCGGCATGTTCGCGGGCAGCAGCGACTCGCCGATGTGGAAGCGCGGGTGGGAATTCCTTTCCAGCAGGGCGACCTTGTGGCCGCGCTCGGCGAGCAGCGTGGCGGCCGTCGATCCGCCGGGCCCGCCGCCGATCACGACGACATCGCACTCGGTGACCGCGTCGGGGCGGAGGGAGGGTTCCTGCAA
>DASUXK010000284.1:0-4913 GCA_036377935.1 Usitatibacter sp. | reverse complement strand
CGCCACGTCGCGCTTCAGGTCCGCGCGCTGCATCTCGACGAACGCCGCCTCGCGCTTCGACTCGGCCTCGGCCTTGAGCGTGCGCTCCTCGCGCTTCTCGCCGCGCACGAACTGCTGCATCACGCCGACGCGCTTCATCGTCATCGAGTCGGCATCGAGGCTCCAGCGGTTGGCGCCCTCGGCGGGCACGTTCTCCACGCCGAAGAAGAGCTGGGGATCGGGATTCTCGCCGGCCGCGGGCACGAGGGCCGCGGCGGCGCGGGCGGAAGCCTCGCGCGCGGCGAGCTGCGGCGAGCGCGATTGCGCGAGGGTGAGCGCCTCGTCGAGCGAGAGCGCCGGGGCGGCGAGGCACGGCGCGGCGAGCGCCGCGGCGAGGATCGCCGACGGGATCCGCGCGAGGCGGATCGGGAATGCACGAAACATGGGACCTCCGGGTGCAGGGGATCGACGGCCGTGCGCGAGGCGCGGCCGGACGGCACTGCCGGAAGGGTCAGAGGCGCAGGACGGTGAAGCCGATGAGCGGCGGCGCGGGGCCGGCGGCGCTCGCGTAGGGCGAATCGAAGGCCGGCGCGCTCAGGGACACCGGCTGCAGCGCATCCACCCGCAATGCCGGCACGACCGCCACCGCGAGCGGCGCGGGCGGGTTGCCGGCCGGCTGGAACGAGACCTTGCCGTCGTTGCAGTGGCGCTCGCAAAGCGCCATGTCCATCGGGGCCTGGTTCGCCTCGTCCGCGGCGTCGTGCAAGCCCTCGTGCAGCGCCTGCACCTGCGCCTGGACGTCGCCCGCGCGGCAGGCGTGCAGCGCCATCGCGAGCGGCGCGAAGAGCATCGCAGCGAGGGCGAGCAGGGCGGCGATCGTGCGGGTGCGGCGGTTCATCGCGTCATTATGCGGGAGGAACGGCCCTCCCGTTTGCGGGCGATCAAGGTGCGAAACCGCTTGAGCGAGCCATGGGGCGCGGGATATTCCTCGTCCGACACGGATTCGAGGTCCCAGCCCGCGAAGGCCGCCTCGAGCTCCCCGGGCTTCCAGAGGCAATGTCCGGCGGGATCGAACATGTCGAGGAAGGTCGTCCCCTCGACCAGCACGTTCACGGCCATGATGCCGCCGGGGCGCACCCAGGACTGCCAGCGCGCGAGCAGCGCGCGCGCCGTGTCGCAATCGAAGAACATCAGCAGCCCGATCGAGATCACGGCATCGAAGCGATGCGCCGGCTCGAACTCGCGCGCGTCCGCCACCATCGCGCGCACCGGCGTGCCGGCCTCGGCCGCGCGCGCGGCGAGGCAGTCGATGCCGGCCGGGCTCGCGTCCACCGCGAGCACCTCGCAGCCGCCGCGCGCGGCGGCGAGCGCGAGGTTGCCGAGCCCGCAGCCCAGGTCGAGCACGCGCCCGGCGAGGTGCGGCAGCACCGCCGCCTCGAAAGGGTTCAGCGCGAGCTCGCCCTGCCGCGCCTGGCGTCGGAATTGCGCATCGAAGAACTCGACGCAGCGGTTGGCGGCCACGGCGCTCAGATCGCGGCGAGCACGCGCTCGAGCTTCTGGCGCACCTCGGCGGCGATGGGGCCGATCTCGGGGCGCTGCGTGAGCTGCAGCACCGCCTTCGGATCCATGATGTCCACGCGCGTGGCGCCGTCGTCCTGCTCGCGCACGACGACGTTGCACGGCAGGAGCGTGCCGATCTCGGGCTCGGCCTCCAGCGCCTTGTGCGCGAAGCCCGGGTTGCACGCGCCCAGGATCACGTACGGCTTCGTGTCCTTGCCGAGCTTCTTCTTGAGCGTCGCCGCGACGTCGATCGTGGTGAGGACGCCGAAGCCCTCGGCGGCGAGCGCGTCGGTCGCCTTCCGGATCGTCTCTTCGTAGCCGTATTCCACCGTCTTGCCGAATGCGTATTTCGATTCCATGTCAGGCCTTCCTCAATCGCAATGCGTTGGTCACCACGGACACCGAGCTGAAGCTCATCGCCACCGCGGCGATGACCGGCGAGAGCAGGATGCCGAGGAACGGGTAGAGCACGCCGGCGGCCACCGGAACGCCGAGCGCGTTGTAGACGAGCGCGAAGAGCAGGTTCTGCTTCATGTTCGCGACCGTGGCCTGCGAAAGCTCGCGCGCGCGCACGATCCCGCGCAGGTCGCCCTTCACGAGGGTGACCTTGCCGCTCTCCATCGCCACGTCGGTGCCCGTGCCCATGGAGATGCCGACGTCGGCCCGCGCGAGCGCCGGCGCGTCGTTGATGCCGTCGCCCGCCATGGCGACGCGCCGCCCCTGCGCCTGCAGCTCGGCGATCCAGGCGAGCTTGTCCTCGGGGCGGACCTCGCCGCGCACCTCGTCCAGCCCGAGCTTCGCGCCCACCGCCTTCGCCGTCGTCGCGCTGTCGCCGCTCGCCATGAGGATGCGGATGCCGCTTTCGCGCAGCTTCCGGATCGCCTCCGGCGTCGATTCCTTCACGGGATCGGCCACCGCGAGGAGCCCGGCGAGGGCGCCGTCGACGGCGAGGAAGACCGCGGTCGCGCCTTCCCTGCGCAGCGCTTGCGCCCGCTCGGCGAGCGCCGCGACGTCCGCGCCGCTCGCCTGCATCATGCGCGCGTTGCCGAGCGCCGCCTGGCGCCCGTCCACGGTCCCGCTCACGCCGCTGCCCGTGGTCGAGGCGAAGTCCGCGACCTTCGCGAGCGCGAGCCCGCGGCGGCGCGCCTCGGCGACGATGGCATCGGCGAGCGGGTGCTCGCTGCCCGCGTCCAGGCTCGCGGCGATGCGCAACACGTCATCCTCGGAGAACGGCGCGACCGCCGCGACCGCATGGAAGGCCGGCTTGCCCACGGTGAGCGTGCCCGTCTTGTCCACCACCAGCGTATCGATGCGCCGCAGGGACTCGATCGCCTCGGCGTCGCGGAAGAGGACGCCGCTCGTGGCGCCGCGGCCCATCGCCACCATGATCGACATCGGCGTGGCGAGCCCCAGCGCGCAGGGGCACGCGATGATGAGCACGGAGACGGCGTTGAGCATCGCGTAGATCCAGCGCGGCTCCGGGCCGAGGAAGCCCCACGCGAGGAAGGAGAGGATCGCGATGGCGACCACCGCCAGCACGAACCAGTAAGACACCGCGTCGGCCATGCGCTGCATCGGCGCGCGCGAGCGCTGCGCCTGCGCGACCATCCGGACGATGCGCGCGAGCACGGTCTGCGATCCCACCTTCTCCGCGCGCATCACCAGGCTGCCGTTGCCGTTGAGCGTGGCGCCCACGACCCGGTCGCCCTCGCCCTTCGCCACGGGCATCGGCTCGCCGGTGATCATCGATTCGTCGACGTGGGAGCGGCCCTCCAGCACCACGCCGTCGACCGGCACCTTCTCGCCGGGGCGCACGCGAAGCCGGTCTCCCGCGTGCACGTGCGCGAGCGGGATGTCCTCCTCGCCGCCGTCGTCCTTCAGGCGGCGCGCGGTCGCGGGCGCGAGGCCCAGCAAGGCGCGGATGGCGCTCGACGTCTGCGAGCGGGCGCGCAGCTCCAGGAGCTGGCCCATGAGGGTGAGCGAGACGATCACCGCCGCCGCCTCGAAATACACGCCGACGCGGCCGTGCGCGGCGAATTCGGCGGGGAAGATGCGCGGGAATACGGTGGCGACGACGCTGTAGAGGTAGGCCGCGCCGACGCCGATGCCGATCAGCGTCCACATGTTCGGGTTGCCGGTGCGGATCGAGGCCGCGCAGCGCACGAAGAACGGCCAGGCGGCCCAGAGCACCACCGGCGTCGAAAGGACCAGCTCCGTCCAGGCGCGGGCGGCGGGAGGGACGCCGGGCAGCAGCGCGTCGCCCCACATGGCGAGGACGAAGGTGGCGAGCGTGAGCGGCAGCGTCCAGAGGAAGCGCCGGCGGAAGTCGACGAGCTCCGCGTTCTCGGTCTCGTCGGCGGCGGGCATCACCGGCTCGAGCGCCATGCCGCAGATCGGGCAGTTGCCCGGCGCGTTGCGCCGGATCTGCGGATGCATCGGGCAGGTGTAGATCGTGCCGGCCGGCGCCTCGAGCGGCTCGTTCGCCGGCGGCGTCGCAGGCCCGTGGCCGTGCGCCGCGTGAGCGGGGTGCGAGTGCGCTTCGGCTTCGTGGCGGTGCTCGGCGCTCACGCGCGTTCTCCCCCGGCGAGATCCTCGAGGATCGGGCAGTCGGGCCGGTCGTTGCCGTGGCAGTGGTGCGCGAGCTGCATCAGCGTCCCGCGCATGGACTCGAGCTCCGCGATCTTGCGCTCCAGCTCGGCCACGTGCTTCATCGCCAGCCGCTTCACCTCGGAGCTTTTCCGTCGCCGATCGTTCCAGAGCGCGAGAAGCTGCCCGATCTCCGCCATGCTGAACCCGAGGTCGCGCGCGCGCTTGACGAAGCGCAAGCGGTGGACGTCGGCGGGCGCATAGACGCGATAGCCGGCGGCCGTGCGCCCCGCCGGCGGCACCAGGCCGATCTCCTCGTAGTGGCGGATCATCTTGGCCGACACGCCCGATTCGCGGGCGGCCGCGCCGATGTCGACGTAGCCCGCGCGGCGCGCCTCCGAGTGCCCGGCATGCTGTCTCGATTGCATGGGAATTCTCCGGATCGAGCCTCGATGGTGCACCTTCCCACCATGGGAAGGTCAAGCCGTCGCCGAACCGGCCACGCAGGCGCCGCCCTTCGCACCGAATTCAGATACCCTCACGCTGCGTCATCCCGCATGTCGGAGACTTCGATGAAACCCGCATTCCGGCTCACCCTCCTCGCCGTCCTCGCCTTCGCCGCGGCATGCGCCTCCCAGTCGCCCTCCTCGTCGCGACAGGAAGAGGTGGCACGCAAGGGCGCGGTCGTCATGCCCGTCGACCTCGCGAAGACGACCCACTTCTTCGACGACCGGCCGGACGGCGGGATCGAGACGGTCAAGGCGAACGACCCCTCCGACGCGGAGCAG
>DASUXK010000283.1:0-16396 GCA_036377935.1 Usitatibacter sp. | reverse complement strand
CTTCGCGCTTCTCGCGATGGGGTGGAACCTGCTCGCGGGCTTCACGGGGCAGTTCTCGCTCGCGCCGGCGGCCTTCGCGATGCTCGGCGCCTACGTGCCGGGCCTGCTCGACTACCACTGGAAGGTCTCGCTCGCGTGGGGCATCCCCGCCGGCGTGATCGGCACGGGCATCCTCGGCTGGGTCCTCGGGCGCATCGTGCTGCGGCTGCGCGGTCCGTACCTCGCGCTCACCACGCTTTCGTTCGCCGAGATCGCGCGCGTGGTGATCGGCAACTCGTACGACTTCACCCGCGGGGCGCAGGGGCTCAACGTCCCGACGCTCATGCACAGCCGCCTCGGCTACTACTACCTCTTCGTCGCGGTGGTGCTCGCGGTGCTCGCGGGGCTGTATGCGCTGATGCGCTCCGCGCCGGGCCGCTTCTGGCTCGCGATCCGCGACGACGAGACCGGCGCCGAGAGCCGCGGCATCAACGTCGTTCGATACAAGACGCTCGCCTTCGCGATCTCGTGCGCGATCTGCGGTCTCGGCGGCGCGCTCTACGGGACCTTCAGCCAGCTCGTGAGCCCGGAGCTCGGATTGCTCCTGCAGACCGGCATCGTGATCGCCATGGTGGTGATCGGGGGCATGGGGACGCTCACGGGGCCGCTCGCCGGGGCGATGCTCGTGTACCTCGCTTCGGAGTGGATGCGCGGCTTCGGCAACGTCCAGATGATCGTGTTCTCCGGGCTCGTCGTGGTCTTCGCGCGCTTCTTCCGCGAGGGGCTGTGGGGCCTGCTCACGCGACGGCGCGCGCGCGCCGCGCCGCAGCCCGCGGTCGACGCGCCGTGAGCCTCCTTCGCACCGAGGGCCTCACCAAGCATTTCGGCGGCGTGGCCGCGGTGGAGGATCTCGCGCTCGGCGTCGAGGAAGGCGAGATCCTCGGCCTCATCGGGCCGAACGGCTCGGGCAAGACGACCGCGCTCAACATGCTCTCGGGCTTCCTCGCGCCGGACCGCGGCCGGGTGTGGCTCGCCGGCGAGGACGTGACGCGCCTGAAGCCCGTGGCCCTCGCGCGCCGCGGGCTGCTGCGCATGTTCCAGACGACGCGCGTCTTCTCGCGCATCTCGGCGCTCGACAACCTCCTCACCGCGGGGCTCGCGCGCGGCCTGGACGAGGCCGAGGCGCGGCGGCGCGCCGCGGCGCTCCTCGATGAGCTCACGCTCTCGCACGTCATGTACCTGGATGCGGGACAGCTTTCCGGCGGCCAGCGCAAGCTCCTCGAGTTCGGCATGTGCTTCATCGAGCCGCCGCGCGTGGCGTTGCTCGACGAGCCCTTCGCCGCGGTGCACCCGGTGATGCGCGAGACGATGGCGCGCTTCATCCGGCGGCGCAACGAGCGCGGGCAGACCTTCCTCGTCGTGAGCCACGACATGCCGATCGTGGTCGAGATGTGCCATCGGGCCGCGTGCATGAACGCCGGGCGCCTCATCGCCGTGGGGCCCACGCGCGAGGTGCTGCAGGACCGGCGCGTGATCGAGGCGTACCTCGGGAGCGGCAGCCATGCCTGAGCTGCTGCTCGCGGTCGACAACGTGACCGCCGGCTACGCGCAGGACATCGACGTGCTGCGCGAAGTGTCCCTCACCGTGAACGCGGGACAGGTGAGCGGGCTGATCGGGCTCAACGGCGCGGGCAAGTCCACGCTGGTGAAGACCATCTGCGGGCTCCTCGCGCCGAAGGCGGGGAAGATCGAGTTCCTCGGCGAATCGATCGCGGGGATCGCCACGCACCGCCTGATCGACCGCGGCATCTGCTGCATCCCGCAGGAATCGAGCCTCTTCCCGTACCTCACGGTGGAGGAGAACCTGCTCCTGCCGCTGCAGGGCCGCGCGCGCAAGTACGGGGCGGCCATGGACTCGCGCTACCGCGAGGTGCTCGGGATCTTTCCCGCGCTCAGGGACCGCAAGGGCGCGGCGGCGGGCGATCTTTCGGGCGGCCAGCAGAAGCAGCTCGAGTTCGCGAAGGCGTGGCTGCAGCAGCCGCGCCTGTGCCTCATCGACGAGCCCAGCATCGGCTTGTCGCCCCTGCTCGCCGAGGAGGTGTTCACGTGGATCGAGCGCTTCGCGAAGGCGGGGATGGGCGTGCTGCTCATCGACCACAACGTGCGCCGCGTCGTGCGCATGTCGGACCGCATCCACGTGCTGAGCCTGGGCCGCATCACGGCGGCGGGCGACCGCGCGGATTTCGAAGGCGACCTGCACGAGCAGGTGCGCCAATGGCTGGGCCTGGACTTCTGATCAGCTGGTGAGCGGCGGCGGCGCGGCGCGCGACGGGCGGAACGCCTTCGACAGCGCCTTGTACACCGGCTGCGGGCAGACGAGGCGCGAGAAGCCGGAGGCGATGATGGAGGCCGCCATCAGCGGGAGCGCCATCTCCGAATCGCGCGTCATCTCGATCACGATCACGAAGGCGGTGAGCGGCGCCTGCACGACGCCGGAGAAGTAGGCGACCATCCCGACCACCGCGACCGCCCCGACGGGCGCGGGCGCCAGGAACGCCGCGATGTCCTGGCCCAGGCCCGCGCCCACCGCGAGCGAAGGCGAGAAGATGCCGCCGGGAATGCCCGTCACGTACGACACCACGGTCGCGAGGAGCTTCAGCACGCCGAAGCTCAGGGGCACGCCGCCGCCTTCCTGGAGGATGCGCCGGGTCTCGGCGTAGCCGGTGCCGTAGATCGTGCCTTCCGAGGCGTAGCCGAGGATGGCGATCGCCAGCCCGCAGAGCGCCGCGAAGAGCGCCGGGCGCGTGCGCCGGAACGAGGCGAACGGCCCTTCCACGCTGTTCGCCGCGGCGATGAGCAGGCGCGAGAAGATGCCGCCGAGGAGCCCGCCGATCGTCCCGCACAGCACGACCGCGTTCCAGCCCGTGGCGAAGTCGAGCGTCGCCGCCGTGCGGCCGAAGTAGGCGTAATTGCCGAGCAGCGCGTACGAGACGATCCCGCCGATGATCACGGCGGTGATCACGATGCCGCTGGTGCGTTGGGAGAAGGACCGGCTCATCTCCTCGATCGCGAAGACCACGCCGGCGAGCGGCGCGTTGAAAGCGGCCGAGATGCCCGCCGCGCCGCCCGCGAGGATCAGTCCGCGCTTCATGCTCTCGTGGGGGAAGGACGAGAAGCGATCGAGCGCGTACATGATGGAAGCGGCGATCTGCACCGTCGGCCCCTCGCGGCCGATCGAGGCGCCCGACGCGAGCCCCAGCAGGGTGAGGAAGATCTTTCCGACGGCGACCTTCATGGAGAGCAGCCGGTCGCGCAGCCGGGGATCGGGGTAGGCGAGCGCCGCGATGGTCTGCGGGATGCCGCTGCCCTCGGCGCCGCGAAAGTAGCGGCGCGAGAGCCAGCTCACCAGCGCGAGGCCGGCCGGGGCGAGCAGGAACGCCGCCCACGGCCTGCCGTGCAGGACCCGGCCCAGCATCTCGAGCACCCAGGTGGCGGCGAGGGCGAAGCCCACCGCGGCGAGCGCCGCGGCGACGCTGCCCACGATGAACACCAGCCGCCGGTTCCAGAGCGAGCGGGAGAGCCAGACATGGCGCGAGCGGCGCGCGATGCGCAGCTTCAGGCCGCGCCGGTTCTGCGAGGACATTTGTCGGTCATTGTCTCACAGCGAAATCCGGCAAATCCCGCATCGGGATCGTGGAAATGTCGATGGGCCGCGGCGCCGCGCTTCCCGATAATTCGCGCATGTACTACGGCGAGCGACTCAATGGATACACCCACCTCGCGGGCTCGGTCCTCGCGGTGGGTGCCGGCGCGTCGCTGGTCGAGCTCGCCGCCGCCCGCGGCGATCCCACCCGCCTCGCGAGCTTCTCGATCTACGCCGCGACGCTCGTCCTCACGTACCTCGCCTCGACCTGCTACCACAGCACGCGCGGACGGGCGAAGGCCATCTTCCGCAAGATCGACCACAGCGCGATCTACCTGCTCATCGCCGGCAGCTACACGCCGTTCGCGCTGGTGAGCCTGAACGGGAGCTGGGGATGGACGCTCTTCGCCGCCTCGTGGAGCCTCGCCGCCGTCGGCATCGTCCAGGAGATGTGGATCGCGAAGGGCGCGCGCCTCACCTCGCTCGCGATCTACATGCTGATGGGATGGATGGGCCTCGCGCTCATGGAGCCGCTCGAGCGGGCCCTCACGGCCAACGGCTTCGCGCTGCTGGTGGCGAGCGGCGCGGTCTACACCGTGGGCATCGTCTTCTTCCTCTTCGACCACCGCTACCGCCACTGGCACGGCATCTGGCACCTGTGCGTCATCGGCGGCAGCGCGCTGCACTACATCGCCGTCCTCAAGTTCGTCGCCTGAACCCTTTCTCTGTTCAGTGCCTGGCGAGCTCCAGGCGGCCGATCTGGTTGCGATGGACCTCGTCGGGGCCGTCGGCGAGGCGCAGCGTGCGGGCGTTCGCGTAGGCCTTCGCGAGGCCGAAGTCGTCGCAGACGCCGGCTCCGCCGTGGGCCTGGATCGCCCAATCGAGCACCCGGCAGGCCATGTTGGGCGCGACTACCTTGATCATCGCGATCTCGGCGCGCGCCGCCTTGTTGCCGACCGTGTCCATCATCCAGGCCGCCTTCAGCGTGAGCAGGCGCGCCTGGTCGATGAGGATGCGCGCCTCGGCGATGCGCTCGAGCGTCACGCCGTGCTCGGCGACGGGCCGCCCGAAGGCGACGCGCGTCTTCACGCGCTGGCACATCTTCTCCAGCGCGCGCTCCGCGACGCCGATGAGCCGCATGCAGTGGTGGATGCGCCCCGGCCCGAGCCGCCCCTGCGCGATCTCGAAGCCGCGGCCCTCGCCGAGCAGCATGTTCGACGCCGGCACGCGCACGTCCTGGAAGTCCATCTCCATGTGGCCGTGCGGCGCGTCGTCGTAGCCGAAGACGGGAAGGGGCCGGACGCGGCGCACGCCGGGCGTATCCATCGGCACGAGGACCATCGACTGCTGGCGATGCTTGTCGGCGCCCGGATCGGTCTTGCCCATGAAGATCAGCACGGCGCAGCGCGGATCGCCCGCACCCGAGGTCCACCACTTGCGCCCGTTGATCACGTACTCGTCGCCCTCGCGGCGGATCGACGCCTGGATGTTGGTGGCGTCCGACGAGGCGACCGCGGGCTCGGTCATCGCGAAGCCCGAGCGGATCTCGCCCGCGAGGAGCGGCTCGAGCCAGCGCTTCTTCTGCTCCGGCGTGCCGTAGCGCTCGAGCACCTCCATGTTGCCGGTGTCGGGCGCGGAGCAGTTGAACACCTCCGGCGCCCAGTGCACGCGGCCCATGATCTCGCAGAGCGGCGCGTACTCGGCATTGGTGAGCCCCGCGCCCCGGCCCGATTCGGGCAGGAACAGGTTCCACAGGCCCGCGGCCTTCGCCTTCGCCTTCAGCTCCTCCACCAGGCGTGTCGGCTGCCATCGGTCGCCCGCCGCCACTTCCTCGTCGAAACGGCGCTCGTGGGGGTAGACGTGCGCGTCCATGAACACCCGCAGGCGCTGCTGCAGCGCCTGCACCTTCGGCGAGTACTCGAAATCCATGGCGACTCCTTCAGGACGATTGCGGACGCTCCACCTGCCGCCAGCCCAGCTCGGCCATCGGCCGCGCGCGCTTCCCGGTCTCCACCGCCTGCGCGCTCGCCGCATTGCCCGCGACGGCCCGCGCCATCACGCCCTGGAAGATCGCGGCCGCGCGAAACATGTTGTACGCCATGCAGAAGCTCCAGTCCCTGGCGCTCGGGCGTGCGGCATGCGTCCGATCAAGGTACAGGGCGAGATATTCGTCCTCGGACGGGATGCCCAGCTCGCCGAGGTCGCGGCCGCGCAACCCGCGGAATTCGGTCGACGAAAGCCGCCACGCCATCATGTGGTACGAGAAGTCGGCCATCGGGTGGCCGAGCGTGGACAGCTCCCAGTCCAGCACCGCGAGCACGCGCGGCTCGGCGGGATCGAAGATCATGTTGTCGATGCGATAGTCGCCGTGCACGATCGCCGTGGCGTCGCCTTCGGGGATGTTGCGCGGCAGCCATTCGATGAGCCGGTCCATCGCCTCGATCGGCTCGGTCTCGGAGGCCTTGTACTGCCGGCTCCAGCGGTCGATCTGGCGCTGGAAGTAGTTGCCCGGCTTGCCGTAGTCGGCGAGGCCCAGCGCGGCGTAGTCCACGGTGTGCAGCCGCGCGATCACGCGGTTCATCTCGTCGTAGATCGCGCGGCGCTGCGCGGGCGACATGCCGGGCAGCGTGGGGTCCCACAGCACGCGGCCCTCGACGTGCTCCATCACGTAGAACGCCGTCCCGATCACCGATTCGTCGGTGCAAAGGGCGAAGGTGCGCGCCACGGGAAAGCCGGTGCGCGCGAGCGCCGAGACGACGCGATACTCGCGATCGACCGCGTGCGCCGAGGGCAGCAGCTTGCCGGGCGGCTTGCGGCGCATCACGTAGCGGCCGGAGCGCGCCGTGAGGAGGAAGGTCGGGTTCGACTGCCCGCCGCGGAACTGCTCGGCCGAAAGCGGGCCCTCGAATCCCGCGACGTGCTGCGCCATGTAGCGCTCGAGCGCGGCCACGTCGAAACGGTGCGCCTCGGCGACGGGCCGCGTTCCCTGGTAGGCGGAGAAGTCGCTCACGAGTCGCGCGCTTCCGGGGCCGGTTCGCCGCCGGCACGCTCGCGCCGCAGCATGAAGGTGCCGCTCGCGCGCGCCACGAGCTTGCCCGAGGCATCCTCGCGCACCTCGCCCTCGGCGAACGCGACCGTGCGCGCCGCCTTGATGCAGCGCGCCTCCGCGACGAGGAGCCCGGAGCAGGGCGCGAGGAAGCTCGTCTTCATCTCCATGGTCACCGCGAAGTACGCGTCGGGCGTCGCGCTGCGCGCGGCGATGGACATCGCCACGTCGAGGAGCGTCATCAGCACGCCTCCGTGCGCCGTGTCCGCGCTGTTCATGAGCTCCTCGCGCAGGGGGAGCTCCAGCACGACGTGACCGGCGGCGCGCGAGCGCAGCCGGATGCCGACCAGGCTCGCGAACGGGATCGGGCGCCCGACGGCCTCGCCCACGTCCATCGCTAGACCGCCGTGTAGCCGCCGTCGACGGCGAGGATCTGCCCGGTGATGAAGGCGCCGGCGTCGGAGGCGAGGAGCACGGCCGCGCCCTTGAGGTCCTCGGGCCCGCCCACGCGGTTCAACGGCGCCTTGCGCGCGACCTGGTCGCCCATCATCTCGAGCAGGCCCTTCGTCATCTTCGTCGGGAAGAAGCCCGGCGCGATGGCGTTCACGTTGATGCCGTGGGGCGCCCATTCGGCCGCGAGCGAGCGCGTGAAGCTGATCACCCCGCCCTTGCTCGTGTTGTACGCGATGGTGCCCGGCCTTCCCGGGTCGCCTCCGCCCACGAGCCCGAGCACCGACGCGATGTTGATCACCTTGCCCGAGCGCCGCGGCACCATGCAGCGCCGCCCCACTTCCTGGCTCGCGACGAACATGGCGGTGAGGTTCAGGTCGATCACCTTCTTCCACGCGTCCAGCGGATGATCGAGCATGTCCGCGCCCCACGTGGTGCCGGCGTTGTTCACGAGGATGTCGATCGGGCCCCACTTCGCGGCGGCCTGCTCGACCATCGGCGCGATCGCCTCGGTGCGCGACATGTCGCAAGCCAGCGCGGCGCTCTCGATGCCCAGCTTGCCGAGATGCGCGCAGGCCTCGTCGAGCTCCTCGCGCTTGCGCGCGGTGAGCGCCACCTTCGCTCCCATCTCGCCCAGCGCCTCGGCGACCTGCAGCCCGAGGCCGCGCGAGCCGCCGGTGACCAGCGCCACGCGCCCCGAGAGATCGAAGAGCTTGCGCACGCTCATGGCCAGTCCTTCGTCGTCGTCATGGATTCTCCTGCCGCGCCGCGTGAGCTTACACTATCGCGTCGGCCCGTCCCTCGACCGATCCGTCCCCGGAGGCACGCGATGGACCTCAACTATTCCCCCGAAGAGCGGGCCTTCCGCGACATGGTGCGCGGGTGGCTGCGCGAGAACCTCCCCGGGGACCTGCGCGACAAGGTCGCCCGCTACGAGGAGCTCTCGCGCGAGGACCTGCTGCGCTGGCACCGCATCCTCGCGAAGCAGGGCTGGGTCGCGCCCTCGTGGCCCGGGGAATGGGGCGGCACGGACTGGGACGTGGTGCAGCGCTACATCTTCGAGGAGGAGTGCGGCTACGCCGGCGCCCCGCCGCTCATCCCCTTCGGCCTCACGATGTGCGCCTCGGTGCTGCTCAAGTTCGGCACGCCGGCGCAGAAGAAGCATTTCCTGCCGCGCATCTACGACGGCGACGACTTCTGGTGCCAGGGCTATTCCGAGCCCGGCTCGGGCTCCGATCTCGCGTCGCTCAAGACGCGCGCGGTCCGGCAGGGCGACCACTACGTCGTGAGCGGCCAGAAGACCTGGACCACGCTCGCGCATTACGCCGACTGGATCTTCTGCCTCGTGCGCACCGACAGCGCGGAGAAGAAGCAGGAAGGCATCTCGTTCCTCCTCATCGACATGAAGTCGCCCGGCATCACCGTGCGGCCGTTGATCCTCATGGACGGCGGCCACGAGGTGAACGAGGTGTTCTTCGACGAGGTGAAGGTGCCGGTCGCGAACCTCGTGCACGAGGAGGGCAAGGGCTGGACGGTGGCCAAGTACCTGCTGGGCCACGAGCGCATGAACACGGCGCGCATCGGCGGCTCGCGGCGCGAGCTGGAGAAGCTGAAGGAGTTCGCGTCGCGGCAGCCGAAGAACGGGCGATCGTTGATGGAGGACGTGCGTTTCCGCGACAAGGTGACGCGCGTCGAGGTGGAGCTGATGGCGCTCGAGATCACGAACCTGCGCTTCCTCGACCAGCTTCGCGGCGGGTGCGCGCCCGGCGCGGACGTGTCGATGCTCAAGATCCGCGGCACCGAGATCCAGCAGGCGCTCACGGAGCTCATGATGGAGGCGGCGGGCCCGCTCGCGCAGCCCTTCCGCGCCATGGATCCGGCCGCGGACTTCGACGCGATCATGGCCGGCATCGCGCCGCGCTACTGCAACTTCCGCAAGACCTCGATCTACGCGGGATCGAACGAGATCCAGCGCAACATCATCGCCAAGATGAGCCTCGGATTGTAGGAGCCCGCGATGAAATTCGACTACAGCGAAGAGCAGCGGCTGGTCGCCGAGTCGGTGCGGCGCTTCGTCGCGCAGGACTACGGCTTCGAGGCGAGGAAGCGCATCGTCGCTTCTCCCGAGGGATGGAGCCGCGAGGTGTGGACGACGCTCGCGGAGATCGGCCTCCTCGGCCTGCCGTTCCCCGCGGAGCTGGGCGGCTTCGGCGGTCGCGCGGTCGACCTCATGAGCGTGATGGAAGCGTTCGGCGACGCGCTGCTGGTCGAGCCGTATCTTTCCACGGTCGCGTTGGGCGGCCGCCTCGTCGCGCGAGGCGCGAGCGACGCGATGCGCTCGGAGATCGTCCCGGCGATCGTCGAGGGCCGCCTCGCGATGGCGTTCGCTCATTCGGAAGACGGGGCGCGCTACGATCCCGCGCACGTCGCGACCCGCGCGGCGAGGAAGGGCGGCGGCTACGCGATCGAAGGCGTGAAGCGCGTCGCGCTGCACGCGCCCTGCGCCGATCGCCTGGTGGTCTCGGCGCGCACGTCGGGCGATGTCGCCGACGCGGCCGGCCTCAGCCTCTTCGTGGTCGACGCGCGCGCCCCGGGCGTTTCCATGACGGCCTATCGCACGCTCGACGGGATGCGCGCGGCCGACGTGCGCTTCGAATCGGTGACGGTGGGGGCGGGGGCGCTCGTCGGCGAGGAAGGCGCGGGCCTCGCGCTCGTCGAGGAAGCCGTGGACTACGCCACGGCCCTGGCGTGCGCGGAGGCGGTGGGCGCGATCAAGTACGCCTGCGACGCGACGCTCGAGTACCTCAAGACCCGCCGCCAGTTCGGCGTGCCCATCGGCGCCTTCCAGGCGCTGCAGCATCGGATGGTCGACATGGTCATCGGCTACGAGCAGGCGCGCTCCATGGCGAGCCTCGCCTGCGCGCGCGTCGATACGGAGGAGGATCCGCGCGCGCGCGCGCGCATCGTCTCCGCGGCCAAGATCAAGATCGCCGATGCCGCGCGCCAGGTGAGCCAGGAATCGGTGCAGCTCCACGGCGGCATGGGCATGACCGAGGAGCTCAAGGTGAGCCACACGTTCCGCCGCCTCACGATGATCGCCCGCCAGTTCGGCGACGCCGACCATCACCTCGAGAGGTTCGCACGCCATGCTTAACAAGCAAGTCCTCCTCGCCTCGCGCCCCACGGGCGCCGTCACGCCCGGCAATTTCCGCATCGTCGAGGCGCCCGTTCCCGCGTGCGGGGAGGGCGAGGTGCTCGTGCGCAACGAGTGGCTGTCGCTCGACCCCTACATGCGCGGGCGCATGAGCGATGCGAAGTCGTACGCCGCGTCGGTGGAAGTGGGCGGCCTCATGGTCGGGCAGACGGTCGGCGAGGTCGTCGAGTCGCGCCATCCCGGGTTCCGCGAGGGCGACAAGGTGCTGGCCTCGCTGGGCTGGCAGCTCTACGGCGTCGCGAAGGGCAAGGAGCTCATGCTCGTCGATGCGTCGCGCGTTCCGGCGTCCTACTACCTCGGCGTCCTCGGCATGCCGGGCGTCACCGCGTGGTTCGGCCTGTTCGAGATCGGCAAGCCGAAGGCGGGCGAGACGCTCGTGGTGTCGGCCGCGTCGGGGGCGGTGGGCAGCGTCGTGGGCCAGCTCGCGAAGCAGGAAGGCCTGCGCGTCGTGGGCATCGCGGGCGGCCGGGCGAAGTGCGACTACGTGGTGAAAGAGCTGGGCTTCGACGCATGCATCGACTACAAGGCGGGCAACCTGCTCGAGAACCTGCGCGCCGCGTGCCCGAAGGGCATCGACATCGATTTCGAGAACGTCGGCGGCGAGATCCTCGACACCGTGCTGCGCGCGATGAACCTCTTCTCGCGCGTCGTCGTGTGCGGCCTCATCGCCGAGTACAACGCGACCGAGCCCTACGGCTACCGGATGATGCGCTCGATCCTCGTGAACCGCATCCGCATGCAGGGGATGATCGTCTTCGACTGGAAGGACCGCTACGGCGAGGCGATCGCCGATCTCGGCGCGCGCGTGGCCGCCGGGAAGCTGCGCTACAGGGAGTCGATCGTCGAGGGACTGGAGAACGCGCCGCAGGGCCTGGTCTCGCTCCTCGCCGGGCGCAACTTCGGCAAGCAGCTCGTGAAGCTCGCCTGATCCGTTCGGCGCGGGAACCGGGTGCGTGGCCCGGTGTCCGCCGAGGATGGAACCGCGCCGCATTCGCCTGCTCCTGGCATCCACCGTGCTCGCGGCGGCGGCGCCCTGCCTCGCGCGAACGGATTTCCCCGGCGTGGACGAGGGACGCACGGCGCGCAGCACGGGCACGCTCGATGGCGCGACCGAGTTCTCCTACACCGCGGACGCGGCCCACGTCGACACGACCGATCGCGCCGTCGCCGAGCGCGTGATGGAAGCCCTGGCCGGAGAGCCGGCGCTCGAAGGATCCGCGATCACGGTGCTCGTCGACGGGGGTCGCGTGCGCCTGAGCGGCACCGCGCGCGACGAGGACCAGGCGGCGTACGCGCTGGAGATCGCGAAGGATGCCGCCGGCCCGGCGGTCGACGTCGACGGCGAGGACCTGCGCCCGGGCGAATCCACCGACGCGGCGAGCTGAACCGACGCGCCCCGCGTCCGTCCAACCTCCATTGCGTCATTCGAGCCGCAAGGAGGCATCCATGTCGTCCAGCACCCTCTCTCCCGACAACCTGCCCGCGGGGCGCGACCGCCGCGTCGGACGCGGCCACGGCACCGAGGCGCTCGGGCCGAGCGGAAGCTCGGACACCGGCAGCGACGTGCAGGGCGGGCACGGCCTCGCGCACGACGTGGACCGCTTCGGCCTCGACCGCGGCACCAACGAGGATCCCGACGAGAGCCGCGCCGGCGAAACCGGCGGCCCGGACATCGGCGACGGCAACCTCGACAGCGATTCGGACGCGGGCGGCAGCGGCGAGCGCGCCTCCGCGGGCCGCGACACGCCGGCCGCCGATTCCTGGGACATCGACGTCGACCACATCGAGGAGAACGGGCGCGACATCGGCGCGATCGAGGCCGGCGACCTCGACGCGACGAGCCGCGATGCCGGGGAGCTCGACGAGGGCGACCGGGACCGCCCGGACCTGCAGGACGATCCGCGCACTCCCGCGCGCACCTCGCGGCGGAAGCGCTAGCCTCGGCGAGTGCGGCGGGCGCCCCCGCTCAGCGCGCCTCGCCGTGCGGGGCGGGCGTGGGGGTGAGGACGATCTCGCGCGTCTCGACCGGGCCGCGGACGAGCCGCATCGCGGCGTAGGCGATGCCCAGGGCGATCGCCATGCCGACGAGGAGCCAGGCGAGCAGCCGCAGGTTGCGGCGCGTGTCGCCGCGCTCGCGGCGCTCGAGGTTGTCCACGAGCGAGCGGACGTTGCGCAGCGCGCGCCGCTCGAGCTCGCGTTGGGCGTCTTCGGGGGGAAGCGTTGCGTTTTCCATGGCGACCTCCCTGCGGATCGAACGCGCCTACTTGCCCTTGTCGCAGCCGAAGCGGTTCACGCGCAGCGCGCCGAACACGGCCACGCCCTTGTTGCTCTCGTCGGCCGCGCCCACCGCGGTGCCCTCCTCGCGCGCGCTCGCGAGGTGCGCATGGCACTGCGCGTCGATCTGGATCTTGCCCATCACCGTGACGTTCGAGCGGAAGCAATACCAGCCGTGGGGGTTGTGCAGGCGGATCGTCGTGCGCCCCATCACGTTCACCGCGGGGCGGACGAGCACCAGCCGCGGCTTGCGCGTGACGGGATCGTCGCCGCTCGACGACTGGCCGATGCCGAACACCTTCACGCCGGTCGCGATGACGCCGTCGGGCGGCGTGCCCTTGCGGAAGGGCGAGGCCTTGCCCCACTGGGCGATGCAATGGTCCACCACGGCCTGGTCTCCCTCGTCGGCGAGGGCGAGGGCGGGAAGCGCGAGCACGGCGAGCGCGAGCACGAAGGGACGGAACACGGATCCTCCGGAAATGCGTTGTTCGGCGGCGTCAGGATAACCGCTTTCGGCCCTTCGCGAGCCGCGGCGGTCAGAAGCGGAAGCGCTCGACCATCCTCGATCCGCTCACCCCGTCCACGGTGTAGCTGAAGATGCCGTGGGTCGCGTCGAGCGGCGCGAAGCTCGCGGTGCCGGCCTGCGTGAGGCGCGTGGCCGCGGCGTCGAAGGGGAGCTCCCACGGCGTGCCCTGCGTGCGATAGATCTTGCCGCTGAAGCGCAGCCGGTTCGATGCATCGCGGGCCCACGAGCCGCCGGGCACCACGAGCCAGGACGGCTTGCCCGCATCGTCGTAAGCGACCCACACCATGAAGAGCTTCTCGCGAAGCTGCTGCACGGTGAGCGCCCAGCCGGGCTCGCGCGGGTTCCACCACATGTCCGAGTAGTCGTCGTGCGGGTGGAACGATCCCGTGTCGCCGGCATGCGCGATCGACATGTGGATCGGACCGAGCTGCTCGCTGGCGCCCAGCGTGCCCGGCGGCGGGCCCACGACGAGGGACGCCTCGTACTCGCCCGCGGGAAGGCGGCCCAGCGTGAACTCCTCGAAGAAGCCCTGCACGGTTCCGCAATCGGGCGCGACGCCGCCGCGCTCGACGTTCACCGTGATGCGGTTCGCCTCCTGGGAGACCTGCGCCGAGTCGGCGTTGGTGCAGCCCGTGTGCGCGTAGCGAAGCCGCACCGTATCGAGCGCCGTGGGATGCGGCGGATCGATGGAGAGCTGCGCGAGGGCGCCCGTCGCGATGCACAGGGGCAGCGCGGCGAGGAGCCGGCGGGCGAAGGCGCGAATCATGGCGGCGATTATCGCAGGGCGGGCGGCCGGCGTCATTTCGCCGCGGGCGAGCGCCTCGTCGCCGCTCACCGCTTCAGGCGAGCGCCCCGATCGCGCGGAGCGCCGCGCGCACCTCCTCGATGCCTTGCGGCGACAGCGGCGATTGGGGCGGCAGCGGCGCGCCCACCTCGTAGCCCTGCAGCGCGAGCCCGCCCTTGATGCACGCGGCGAGGTTGTGCTTCGCGAACGCCTGGTTCAGGCGCCACAGCGGGCGTTGGCGCTGCATCGCGGCCTTCCAGTCGCCGCGCCGGCACAGCTCGTAGAGCTCGACGCTCTGCCGCGGCGCGACGCAGGCGGGCCCCGCCATCCATCCCACGCCGCCGATCAGCATCACGCAGGCGGGGATGTGCGCCGAGGCCGCGAAGACCTGCATGCGCCCGTCGACACGCTCCAGGATCGAGAGCAGGCGCCCGGTGTTGGACGACGCGTCCTTGATGTATCCGATGTTCGGCACCCGCGAGAGCTTCTCGATCACCGGCAGGCTGAGGTCCGAGCGCTGGAAGTTCGGGTTGGTGTAGAGCACGACCGGCAGCGGGACCGACTCGGCGATCGCGCGGAAATATTCGTAGACGCCGTCGTCGGGGATCGGGAAGTACGCCTCGAGGATCGCCAGGATGCCGTCCACGCCGAGCCTTTCGTACTCGCGCGCCTGCGCCGCCGCATCGGCGATCGTGGTGGAGGCGACGCCCGCCACCACCGGCACGCGGCCCTTCGCGGCTTGCACCACCACCTCCACGACGCGGCGCCGCTGCTCGCGCGACAGGTACGCGAACTCCCCCGTGGAGCCGAGCGGCGTCAGGCCGTGCACGCCCGCGGCGATGAGGTCTTCGCAGAGCCCCGCGAGGACGTCGGCCTTCACCTCGCCGCGCGCATCGATCGGCGAGACGAGATAGGGAAAGACGCCGTGGAATTGCGCCATCGCCCTTGGCTACACCACCTCGAAGAGCCCGGCCGCGCCCATGCCGCCGCCGATGCACATCGTGACGACCACGTACCTGACGCCGCGGCGCTTGCCTTCGATGAGCGCGTGGCCGGTGAGCCGCGAGCCGGTCACGCCGTAGGGGTGGCCCACGGCGATGGCGCCGCCGTCGACGTTGAGGCGATCGCCGGGAATGCCGAGCTTGTCGCGGCAGTAGATCACCTGCACCGCGAAGGCCTCGTTCAGCTCCCAGAGGCCGATGTCCTCGACGCCGAGGCCGGCGCGCCGCAGGAGCTTCGGCACGGCGTAGACCGGCCCGATGCCCATCTCGTCGGGCTCGCACCCGGCGACCGCGAAGCCGCGGAAGATGCCGAGCGGCCTGGCGCCCGTGCGGAATGCCGCGGCGTCGCTCATCACCACGCACGCGGACGCGCCGTCGGAGAACTGGCTCGCGTTGCCCGCCGCCACCACGCCGCCGGGCAGCGCGGGACGGATCTTCGCGACGCCTTCGTACGTCGTATCGGCGCGGATGCCTTCGTCGGCCGAGAGCGTCACCTCCTTCGTGAAGATGCGGCCCGAGTCCTTGTCCGCCGCGCCCATGCGCACGGTGATCGGCACGATCTCCTCGGCGAATCTTCCGGCGGCGGCGGCCGCGGCCGCGCGCTGCTGGCTCGCCACCCCGTACTCGTCCTGCTTCTCGCGCGAGATGCCGTAGCGCTTGGCGACGGTCTCCGCGGTCTCGAGCATCGACCAGTAGAGCTGCGGCTTGTGCTCGGAGAGCCACGCCTCGCGCGCCATGTGGCGGTTCATCTCGTTCTGGACGCAGGAGATCGACTCGACGCCGCCGGCGACGTACGTTTCGCCCTCGCCCGCGAGGATGCGCTGCGCCGCGATCGCGATCGCCTGCAGCCCCGACGAGCAGAAGCGGTTCACGGTCATGCCCGCGGTCGTCACCGGGCAGCCGGCGCGCAACGCGACC
This sequence comes from Usitatibacter sp., assembly GCA_036377935.1. Lineage (GTDB taxonomy): Bacteria > Pseudomonadota > Gammaproteobacteria > Burkholderiales > Usitatibacteraceae > Usitatibacter. The sequence continues at coordinate 561 of DASUXK010000283.1, read as the reverse complement.
TGGCGCGCGATGTTGCCGCCGGTGGCGCCCTCCGGCAGCGCGCAGCCCATGACGACGTCCTCGACGCTCGCCGGATCGATGCGCGCGCGCTCGATGGCGTGGCGCACGACGTGCCCGCCCATCGTCGCGCCATGGGTCATGTTGAGCGCCCCGCGCCACGACTTCGCGAGCCCCGTGCGCGCGGTGGAGACGATGACGGCGTCAGCCATTGAATGTCTTTCCTTCCTCGGCCAGCTTCTCCAGCAGCGGCGCGGGCTTCCAGAACGACGGATCGCCGTGCGGGTTGGCCGCGAAGCGCCGCATGCTGCGCACGACGTTGTAGAGGCCGGTCATGTCCGCGTAGAGCATCGGGCCGCCGCGGTGCAGCGGGAAGCCGTAGCCGGTGAGGTAGACCATGTCGATGTCCGAAGCGCGCGCGGCGATGCCTTCCTCGAGGATGCGCGCGCCTTCGTTCACCAGCGCGAGCACGCAGCGCTCGATGATCTCGATGTCCTTGATGGAACGCGGAACGAGGTTCGCCTCGCGGCGCACTTCGGCGATGAGCGCGTCGGTCTCCGGATT
>DASUXK010000282.1:0-3383 GCA_036377935.1 Usitatibacter sp. | reverse complement strand
GTGCAGGATGCCGATCTGCAGGTCGTAGCCGGTGAGCTTGTCGATCACCGAGATGGCGAGCACGAGGATCACCGCGCTCGCGCAGGTCACGGCCGGGCTGTAGTCGCCGAAGACGTCGGAACCGGTCGGCGCCGGAGAGAGGATCCTGTCTGCCACGACAGGACGATTGTCCTGCCGAAACGCTCAGCCGATCAAGCCCAGCGCTGGCTCGAGATGGGCGAGCGCGCCGGGGCTTCCACCTCGTCGGCGACCAGCACGACGCGGGTGTAAGAGCCCAGGCGCGTGACCCAGACCTGGCCGCGCGGGGAGTACAGCGGCCAGGCCTCGTTGTCGGCCTGCTCGCCGGGGCGCGTCACTCGTTGCAGTTGCCAATTCAGCACGCCGCGATGGTGGGGCTTCGCTCCCCATTACGGAATACGGCAATCGCCAAGATCTGTACGGCGCACGAAAAAGATCTTCAGCGCCTCGTGTGACGTGCGCAGGCGACGACGCCGCGCAAACCGGAACTACTTCACGCGCACCGCTAAATCTGGACGCGCGATCCGAGCTCGATGACCCGGTTGGTGGGGATGTTGAAGTAGTCGGTGACGTTGCCGGCGTTGCGCGCCATCGCGGCGAACACGCGGTCGCGCCAGAACGCCATGCCCACGCCGCCGGCGGTGGGCACGATCTTCTGCCGCGAGAGGAAGAACGAGGTCTCCATCATGTCGAACTCGAGCCCGAGCGCCGAGCACAGCTCGAGCGCCCGCGTCACGTCCGGCCGGTTCATGAAGCCGTAGCGCACGCGGACCCGCCAGCAGCCGTGGCCGAACGACTCGACGCTCACGCGGTCGGTGAACGCCACCCAGGGCACGTCGCGCACCTCCACGGTGAGGAACACCACGCGCTCGTGCAGCACCTTGTTGTGGTTCAGGTTGTGGAGCAGCGCGTGCGGCACCGCGTCCGGGGTGGCGGTGAGGAAGATGGCGGTGCCCGGCACGCGGTGCGGCGGGTCGCGGAACAGCGACTCGAGGAAGGCCTTCAGCGGCACCGAGCCCTCCTGCAGCCGCTGGAACAGGATCTCGCGCCCGCGGCGCCAGGTCGTCATGGTGACGAACACGCAGGCGCCGATGGCGAGCGGGAACCAGCCGCCGTCGGCGATCTTGAGCAGCGTGGCGCTGAAGAAGGCGAGGTCGATGGTGGCGAAAAAGGCGGTGGCCACGATGCAGACCACCAGCGGGTAGTTCCACATGAAGCGGATGACGAAGAAGGTGAGCAGCGTGTCCACCAGCATGGTGGCCGTCACCGCCACGCCGTACGCGCCGGCGAGGCGCGAGGACGAGCCGAAGCCCACCACCGCGGCGATCACCACCGCGCAGAGCGTCCAGTTCACCGACGGGATGTAGATCTGGCCGACCTCGCGCGCCGAGGTGTGCACGATCGTCATGCGCGGCAGGAAGCCGAGCTGCACCGCCTGCTTGGTGAGCGAGAAGGCGCCGGAGATCACCGCCTGCGAGGCGATCACCGTGGCGAGCGTGGCAAGGACGATCATCGGGTAGAGCGACCAGCCGGGCAGCAGGAGGAAGAACGGGTTCTCCGCCACCTTCGGGTTCAGCATGAGGAGCGCGCCCTGCCCGAAGTAGTTGCAGACCAGCGCGGGGGCGACCAGGCTGAACCAGGCGAGCCGAACCGGGCCCTTGCCGAAATGGCCCATGTCCGCGTAGAGCGCCTCGGCGCCGGTCACGGCGAGCACCACGGCGCCGAGCACGACGAACGATTCGGCAGCGTGGCCGGTGAGGAAGCGGAAGGTGTGCACCGGGTTCAGCGCCTCCAGCACCCGGGGCTCGCGCACGATGCCGTAGATGCCGGCCGCGCCGATGGCGACGAACCAGACCATCGTCACCGGGCCGAACAGCTTGCCGACGGCCGCCGTGCCGCGCGCCTGCACCGCGAAGAGCGCGAGCAGCACGCATACCGCGATCGGCACCACGTACGGCTTGAAGGCCCGCGTGCCGACCTCGAGGCCCTCCACCGCGGAGAGCACCGAGATGGCGGGCGTCAGCACCGCGTCGCCGTAGAAGAGCGAGGCGCCGAAGACGCCGATCAGGAGGAGCGGGATGCGCCACTGCGCATGCCCCTTGATCGACTTCTGCGCGAGCGCGATCAGCGCCATGATGCCGCCCTCGCCGCGGTTGTCGGCGCGCATGATGAGCAGCACGTACTTGAGCGACACCACGATCATCAGCGACCAGAAGATGGTGGAGAGGCCGCCGAGGATGTTCTCCGGGTCGAGCGGGATGCCGTGCTCGCGCGAGAACGTCTCCTTCACGGCGTAAAGCGGGCTGGTGCCGATGTCGCCGAAGACGACGCCGAGCGCGGCGAGCGTGAGGGCGCCGAGCGAGGACTTGCGCGAACGGCTAAGGGTGCTGTCCAACCTTACTGGGCTTTCTTCGCGGGCGGCTTGGCAAAGTCCAGGTTGATGAGATCGCCGAGGGCGTCGGACAGGCTCTCGCGCACCTTCTTCATCGCCGGGAAGGCTTTCTTGAACGCGTCGACGATCTTCGGATCGTAGCGCGTGCCGCCGCCTTTCACGATCTCGGCCGCCGCCTCCTGGACGGTCTTCGGCTCGCGGTGGAACTGCGTGGTGGTCATCGCCTCGAAGCTGTCGACCACCGCCATCACGCGCCCGGGCCACGGGATCGCGTCGCCCTTCAGCCCGTCCGGGTAGCCGGTGCCGTCCCAGTTCTCGTGGTGGGTGAGGGCGATGTTGCGCGCCAGCTTGAACAGCGGGTCCTCGTGCTGGCCGATGATCTCCGCGCCGATCCTCGGGTGGCGGCGGATGCGCTCCCAGTCCGGGGCGGAGAGCTTCTCTTTCTTGCGCAGGATGTCGGCCGGGACGCCGAGCTTGCCGACATCGTGCAAGGGCGCCGCGGTGTACATCATCTCGGCCAGATCGGGCTTCGCACCCGCCGCGCGCGAGATGAGCCGCGCGTACTGCGCGAGGCGCATGACGCGGTTCCCCACCGCGGAGGTCTCATGCATGGACATCGCCCGGGCGAGGCGGCGGATGAGCTCGGTGCGCGTCTGCAGGAGCTGCGCGGTCCTTTCATGCACCATGCGCTCGAGCTCGTGGCGGCGATCGATGAGCGCCAGGTGCAGCCGCACGCGCGCCTTGAGCACCTGGACGTTGATCGGCTTCGTGATGTAGTCGACCGCGCCCACCTTGAAGCCCTCGACCTGCGCCTGGGCCTCGCCCTTGCCGGTGAGGAAGATGACCGGAATGTCGGCGGTGCGCGCCTCGGCCTTGAGCGCCCCGCACACCTCGAAACCCGACACGCCGGGCATCTCCACGTCGAGGAGGATCAGGTCGGGCTGGGGCTCTTCCTGCGCCTTCGTGATGGCGT
>DASUXK010000281.1:0-4025 GCA_036377935.1 Usitatibacter sp. | reverse complement strand
CGTTGTTCACCGACGTGCGGAAGATCTGCACCAGGGGCGCCAGCACGGTCGCCACCGAGAACGACGCGAACATGGCGACGGAGAACATCGCCGCCGCGATCCACTGGTCGGCCTGGGTGCGCACCCCGTGCAGCGCGCCCGAGAGCGCGAAGGGTGCGGCCTGGCGAAGCTGCGCGCCGAAGGTATCGCGGCGCGCGACGGGCCCGCCGAGGCCGTGGTGGCTCGCGACGTAGAAGAGGAGCAGCCCCGCCTTCACCACCGTCACGGCGAGCAGCGCCAGGAGCACCGGGTAGAGCTCGCGCGTGGCGACCGCGACCGCGGAGAGCGTCACGGCGCGCAGCGCCGAGAGCCCGACGATCGCCTTCGCCTGCCAGCCCACGCGCTCCTCGGCGGTCGGCAGGACGTCGAGCGCGGAGGCGAAGATCCACGCGAGGGCGAAGGCGGGCACCACGGGCCCGTGGCCCGCGGCCACGTCGGCGAGCGAGCGCGGGATGAACGGATCCCACACCGAGACCGCCCACGCCGAGACGATCCCCGCGCCCAGCAGGAACACGAGCGTCTGGTTGATGTAGATGCGCTGCGTGGGCCGGTCGGAGCGCGGCAGGAAGTAGTACAGGCTCGGCGCCATGCACATGGGCGTCACGAGCATCAGCGTGCTCACCGCGAGCCAGAGCAGCCGGTACTGGCCGAAGCTGTGCGGATCGAGCGTGCGGGTGAGCACGATCGGCAGCAGGAACTGCAGCGCGTAGTCGAGCGCGTTCGCGCTGCCGAGGGACAGCGCGCGCCGCGCGAGGCTCGCGGTGGCGTGGGAGCTCACGCACCGCCCCGCGGCACCGCGAGCACCTGCTCGTAGCGGTCGAGCACGGCGTCGATCGAGTGGCTGTGGGCGAAATGCGCCGCCGCGCGCAGGGAAGCCGCGCGCCAGTGCGCGTCGTCGGACATCAGGCGATCGATGCGCGCCGCCGCGTCCTCCACGTCCGTGGCGATGTCGTAGACCGGCTCGCCCGCGCGCCGCGAGCCCGTGTCGATGAATCCCAGGGTGGGGATGCCGCGCGACCAGGCCTGCAGGAACGTGTTGGGGAAGCCTTCGTAGGAAGACGTGTTGAGCACCAGCCGCGCGCCGTCGAAGGCGCGCTCGGCCTCGGCGAACGGCACGAAGCCGCGCACCTCGAGGTTGGGAATGGTGCGCCGCGCCTCCTCCATCGCGCGCAGGTACTCGGCCTCGCGCTCGCCCGGGTCGGGGCCGCCGATCATCACGAAGCGGTGGCGCGGCAGGCGGCGCGCGAGCTCGAAGAGGATCTCGCAGCGCTTGCTCGGCCCGACCCGCGCGGCCCACAGCACGTAGCCCGCGGGATCGGCGCGGCGCGCGCCCTCGGGCGGCGAGTAGCAGCTGGGGATGAGGACCCCCTCGCGCCCGTAGTGGTCGCGCAGCGTCGCGCGCTGCACCTCGTTCTGAACCACGACCTCGTCCACGCGGCGCAGGCCCCACTGGAAGATGCGCCGGTCGCGCGCGAAGCGGATGTCCTCCTCGCCCGGCACGAAGTCCACGTCGGAGGCGCCGGCGAACACCGAGCGCTTGCCGTGCATGCGGCAGTACTGCGCCATGTACGCCGTCTCCACCGCCGTCGTGCGTTGGTAGTAGACGTCGGCGTCGATGCGCTTCAACGCGCTCCACATCGAGGTGAGGCGCGGATGCACGAAACGCAGCACCGGCAGTCCGTCGTCAGGCCCGTGGATCTTGTGGACCGTGATGCCCCTCACCTCGGAGCGGTCGGGCTGCCCGAAGTCGAGGCAGATCATCGAGACGCGCCAGCCGCGCCTCGCCAGTCCCGGCGCGATCATGCTCTGCTGCACCTCGGCGCCGCCCACGACGCGGATCGACGGATCGCCCGAGAGCACGGGCCACGTGGTGGGCGCGACGAAGCACACGTGCGGCTTCGGGCCGGACGCGGGTTGCGGGACCGGCCGCGCCGGGGCGGCCGTCGCGGCGCGCGCCTCAGGCGGCACGCGCAAGCGCGGGGGTCCTGAGGTAGCGTTGGTAGACACGCTCGAGCTCCAGGGTGGCGTTTTCGATGCTGGCGTGCGCACGCACCCAGCGCTTCTGTTCCTTGGCGATCGCGTCGCGCTCCCCGTAGGCGTCGAGGATCGCCCACGCGAGGTCGTCGGCGCGCCGGGTCTGCACCACTTGCGCGGGGCGCGGCAGGATGCGGCGGATGTCGGAGTAATCGGTGCTCGCCACCGGCACGCCCAGCACCATCGCCTCGAGCACGACGTTGGGGAAGCCCTCGCGGCACGACGTCATGAAGAAGACGTCGCTCTGCGCGACGATCGCGGGCGCGTCGGTGCGCACGCCGGCGAACTTCACCTTGTCCGCGATGCCCTGCGCGGCGAAGTGGCGCATCACCGACTGCTTGTATTCGGACGTGTCGGAATGCACGCCCGCGCGATAGGTGGCGTTGGCGAGATGGTCGCCCACGAAGAGCACGCGCCAGTCGGGATCGGCGCGCACCAGGTGCGCCGCCGCGTCGATGGCGAGGTGGTAGTCCTTGGCGGGCTTGATGGCGCCCACCATGCACGCGAGCTTGTGGGGGCCGGGGCCGAAGAACTCGCGCCGGTAGTCCGCCTTGCTCGCCGCCTGGCGCTCGAGCTCCTCGATGCGCAGGCCGTTCCACACCACGTGGCAGCGCTCCGGCGGGAAGCCGTAGAGCTTCTGCGCGAAGGCGCTGCCCGAGTGCGTGTTCGCGACCAGCCCGTCGGCGAGCGCGCGCGTGAGGCGATGGCCCAGGTACTGCACGCGCGACAGCTCGTAGTTGTCGCTGCGTTCGGAGTTGAGCACCGGGATGCCGGTGCCGAAGGCGGCGATGCGCGCGTAGATGTCCCCGTCGAAGAGGAAGCCGTGCACGATGTCCGGGTGCCAGTCGCGCAGGTAGCGGCGCAGGCGCGCGATCACCGCCGGGTCCACCTTCCAGCGCTTCTGGTCGACGACCAGCTCCACGCCCGAGCCTTCCAGCTCCTTCGCGCGCGGCACCTCGCGGTTGAGCGTGTAGATCGCCGCCTCGTGGCCGCGGCGCACGAGCTCCCTCGCGAGCTCGATCACCTGCTTCTGGGCGCCGCCCAGCGTGAGCTCGCTAATGATGAACAGCACGCGCATGGATCTCTCCTTCGGTTCTTCGTTCGTATCCGGTGTCCCAGCGGTCGCGCCACATCTCGAAGGCGAGGAGCAGCCACACCTTCTGCACGTCGAGCCGGTCGTTGCCCGGGCCGCCCTCGCGGAAATTGGCGACCGCGCGCGCGACTTGCGCGGGGTCGAAGAGCCCGCCCGCGCGGATGCGCGAGGGCGCGAGGTACTCGTCGACGAGGGGGGCGAGCTCGCCGCGCAGCCAGGATGCGAGCGGGATGGCGAAGCCCTGCTTGGGACGCTCGATCAGCTCGCGCGGCACGTGCTTGTAGAGGATCTTGCGCAGCAGGTGCTTGGTGCCGAGCTGGCCGCGGCGCATGGAAAGCGGCAGGCGCAGCGCGAACTCCACCAGGCGGTGGTCGAGCATCGGCTCGCGCCCCTCGAGGCCCGCGGCCATCGTGGTGCGGTCGACCTTGGCGAGGATGTCGTCGGGCAGGTAATGGCGCAGGTCGCAGTGCACCATCTGGTCCGCGACGCCGCCGGGGCCTTCGACGCGCTCGCGCGCGGCGGTCTCGCCGCCCAGCAGGCCCGCGATCTCCCACGGCGTCCAGAACGACATCGCAAGGTCGTAGACGGTCGGCGCGTCAACCTGCGGCAGCATCACGGAGAGCTTGGCGAGCCGCTCGAGGACCGTGCGGCGCGCGGCGTGGCGCGTGCCGGCGGGAAGCGGCAGCCGGTCCGCGGCGGCCTGCAGGCGGGCCCGATCGAAGACCGACAGCGGGGCCGCGAACGCGCGGCGCGCGGCGCCGGGCCAGCGCGAGAGCGCGCGGTGCCGATCGAGCACCACGCCGTAGTGCGCGTAGCCGCAGAAGAGCTCGTCGCCGCCGTCGGCCGAGAGCGCGACCTT
>DASUXK010000280.1:0-2611 GCA_036377935.1 Usitatibacter sp. | reverse complement strand
CTCGCCGCCAACATCCGCGACCACTATCCTCCGTGGCTGCTGCACGGGATCGTGGGGCTGCTGCTCTTCGCCAACACCATCAACATCGCGGCGGACCTGGGGGCGATGGGCAACGCGCTGCAGCTCATCGTGGGCGGCGTGAGCCAGATCTACATCGTGTTCTTCGCGCTGCTCTCGCTCGTGCTGCAGGTCTTCGTGCCGTTCCCGCGCTACGCGCCGATCCTCAAGTGGATGACGCTCTCGCTCCTCGCGTACGTCGCCACGGTGTTCGCCGTGCAGGTGCCGTGGAACGAGGCGACGATGGCCGTGCTCTTCCCCGAGCCGCAGTTCCGCGCCGATTACATCGCGACGCTGGTCGCGGTGCTCGGGACCACGATCAGCCCGTACCTCTTCTTCTGGCAGGCCTCGCAGGAGGTCGAGGAGCAGCGCGCCACCCCCGGCCACGAGCCGCTTCGCGAGGCGCCCGCGCAGGCGGCGCTGCACCTGGCGCGCATCCGGCTCGATACGTGGATCGGCATGGTCTTCTCGAACGGCATCGCGCTCTGCATCATGCTCACGGCGGCGGCGACGCTGCACATGCAGGGCGTGACCTCGATCCAGACGGCGGAGCAGGCGGCGCGGGCGCTACGGCCCATCGCCGGCGATTTCGCGTTCCTCGTCTTCGCCGCGGGCATCGTGGGCACCGGGATGCTCGCCGTGCCGGTGCTCGCGGGCTCGGCGGCCTACGCCGTGGCCGAGTCGCGGCGCTGGCCCATCGGGCTGGGCTTGCCGCTCCTCGAGGCGCGCGGCTTCTACGCGATCCTTGCGGCGGCGACGCTCATCGGCGTCGCGGTCGACTTCACCGACATCGATCCCATCAAGGCGCTGCTTTGGTCCGCGGTCGTGAACGGCGTGATCGCCGTGCCGATCATGGCGGTGATGATGCTGCTCGCCGTGAAGCCCGACGTGATGGGCCCCTTCGTGGTCGGCCGGCGGCTGCGCGTCCTCGGCTGGATCTCCACGGCCGTCATGGCCGCCGCGGTGGTCGCGATGCTCGCTACGCTGTGATTCGGTCGCTTCCTGCCTTTCAAGTGTTCGTATCCTCGGAAGGCACGACCGAAGGGTCGGGCAAGGCGGCGGCGTCGCCGCCCGATGACGAAGGCGCCACGCGCAGGCCGAGCGTGTAGCACGTCATCGAGATCGACCCCAGCGCGCATCCCTCCACCAGCACCTCGCACGCCTCGCCCCCGGCGCGCGCGAGGCCGGCGAGGTAGGCGAGCGGCAGGAAGTGCTCGGCCGTCGGCACCGAGAGCGCGTAGTCGGGATGCCGCTCGAGCGTGGGCAGTGCCGGGGGATCCTTCGTCATGATCTCGCGCGCGGCGGCGTCGAAGCGCAGCGCCCAGTCGTACGCCGCGTCGGGCGCGCGGAAATCCACGCGCCGCAGGTTGTGCACCACGTCGCCGCTCGCGATCACCAGCACGTCGCGCCGTCGCAGCGCCGCGAGCCGCTCGCCCAGCGCCATGTGCTCGGCGAGCCCCTTGGCCGCATTGATCGAGAGCTGCACGACCGGCACGTCCGCCTGCGGGAATACGTGCGCGAGCACGGACCATGCGCCGTGGTCCAGGCCCCAGGTCTCCGCATCGAGCCCCACCCATTCCGGCGCGAGCGCCTCGGCCACCTCGCGCGCCACTTCCGGCTCCCCCCGCGCGGGGTACTGGAACCGGAAGAGCGCCTCGGGAAATCCGTAGAAGTCGTGAATCGTTCGCGGCTCGGCCATCGCCGTCACGGCGCATGCGTTGACGTACCAATGCGCGGAGACGGCCAGCACGGCGCGCGGCTTGCGCGGGAGCGCGGCACCGAACGCGCGCCACGCCGCGGTGTAGCGGTTCTCCTCGAGGGTGTTCATGGGGCTTCCATGGCCCAGGAAGGCGGCGGGCATCGGCGCGGTCGGCATGGCTCCAACATAGCACCCCGGGCCGGTTGATTTCGATCAAACCGCTCCGGACGGCGGAGGGAAGAATGGTTGCCATGCAATGACCCGCAGGAAGGCGCCCGCAAATGTACAAGCACATCCTCATTCCCACCGACGGCAGCGAGCTCTCCGACCGCGCGGTGCGCGCCGGGATCGACCTCGCGCAGGCCATGAAGGCGCGCGTCACCGTGTTCACCGCCACGCCGCCGTACCGCGTGTACCCGACCGAGACCGCCGCCGGGTTCGAATCGCCCGCGATGTACACGGCCACCGCGGAGGAGCGCGCCGCCGAGCGGTTGAAGCCCGGGCTCGCATACGCGCATTCGAAGGGCGTTCCCGCCCGCACGGAGCACGTGTTCGCGGAGCATCCCTACGAAGCCATCATCGCCGCCGCCGCCAAGGAAGGCTGCGACCTGGTGTGCATGGCCTCGCACGGACGCAAGGGCATCGCCGGGCTCCTCGTGGGCAGCGAGACCACGAAGGTCCTCACCCACTCGCGGGTGCCGGTGCTGGTCTGCCGCTGATGGTCCTCGCAAAGGAGCAGAGCATGAAGAAATCGATCCGCATTGCGCTCGCCGGCGTGGTCCTCGCCGCGCTGCCGGCGTGGGCTGCCGAGCCCGGCCCCAGCGCTTCCGATCCGGCGGCGAGCGGCATGCGCGC
>DASUXK010000279.1:0-4628 GCA_036377935.1 Usitatibacter sp. | reverse complement strand
GGGCAGGCGCGTGCGCGGATAGCCGGCGCCGTCCAGCGCGGCGTTCCACGTGCCCTCGTCCCAGCCCTTGACCTTCGATTCGCCGACCTGCAGGAACGGCACCTCGCCGCTGCCGCCGGTGAGCTTGCGCAGCGCCTCGAGGTTGTCGTTGTTCGCGAGCGCGTTGCGCTCGGTGTAGGGCACGCCGCGCGTGGACAGGAGCTCCCGGCCGCGGTCGCACGGCGTGCCGCAATCCTTCGCCGTGTAGAGCGTGACGGGGTGGCGCTTCATGGCGACCTGGGTGGCGTAGGGCAGGCTCGACTCCTCGACATAGCCGCCGCCCATGCGCTTCTGGCTCACGCTCTTCGCCTCGACGGTCGGCGGCGTGTCGGAGAAGTGCACCTTGCCCTGCTGGTCGACCCAGCGATAGACGTTCGTTGCCGCATCGGCCGCGGCGGCCGCGAGCGCCGCGGCGAGCGCGACGCCGGCGATCAGGCGCGATTGCATGGAAACCTCCCTCGGTCTCGTGGCGCCGGTCCGGTGATCGGGCGCTTCAAGCCGCCTCTGTCATTCCATTATGACGCAGAAGCGCATCGATCTGCGGTCGCCGGCCGCGGAAGGCGACGAACGAATCGAGCGCGGGACGGCTGCCGCCGGCGCCCAGCACCTCGCGGCGGAAGCGCGCGCCGACCTCGGCATTGAGGACGCCCGCCTCCTCGAACGCCGCGTACGCGTCGGACGAGAGCACCTCCGCCCACTTGTAGCTGTAGTAGCCCGCCGCGTAGCCGCCGGCGAAGACGTGCGAGAACTGGTTCGGGAAGCGGTTGTAGTCGGGCACCGGATAGACGCTCACTTCCCGGCGCACCTCCTCGAGCACGCGCATGACACCGCCCGGCTCTCCGGCGCCGTGGTGCAGGCGCATGTCGAAGAGCGCGAACTCGAGCTGGCGCATGAACTGCATTCCGCTCTGGAAGTTCTTCGCCGCGAGCATGCGGTCGAAGAGCGCGCGCGAGATGCGCTGCCCGGTCTCGACGTGGCGCGTCATGGGCTCGACGACGTCCCACTCCCAGCAGAAGTTCTCCATGAACTGGCTGGGAAGCTCCACCGCGTCCCACTCGACGCCGTTGATGCCCGTCACGCCGAGCTCGTCCACCTGCGTGAGGAGCTGGTGCAGGCCGTGGCCGAACTCGTGGAAGAGCGTCGTCACCTCGTCGTGCGTGAAGAGCGCGGGCTTGCCGCCGACGGGAGCCGAGAAGTTGCAGGTGAGGAAGGCGACCGGCGTCTGCACGCGCCCGTCCACGCGGCGGCGGTTGATCGCGTCGTCCATCCACGCGCCGCCGCGCTTGCCTTCGCGGGCGTAGAGATCGAGGTAGAACTGGCCCACGCGTTGCCCGGCGGCATCGACGATCTCGAAGAAGCGCACCGTCGGGTGCCAGGTTTCCGCCGTCGCCGGCCGGATCGCGAGGCCGTAGAGCGTCTCGACCAGCCGGAACATGCCGGCGAGCACCTCGTTCTCCGGGAAGTACCGCTTCACCTCCTGGTCGGAGAACGCGTAGCGCTTCTGGCGCAGCTTCTCGCTCGCGTAGGCGATGTCCCAGGCGCGCAGGCCGGCCATGCCCAGCTCGTCGCGGGCGAAGGCGCGCAGCGCCTCCATGTCGCGCTCGGCGAACGGGCGCGCGCGCTTCGCGAGGTCGTCGAGGAACCCGAGCACCTCGCCGGCGGAGCCCGCCATCTTCGTGGCGAGCGAGACCTCGGCATACGACCCGTAGCCGAGGAGCCGCGCGAGCTCCAGCCGCAGCGCGAGGATGCGCTCCATGATCGCCGTGTTGTCCCAGTCGGGCGGGCCGAAATCCGACGCGCGCGTCACGTAGGCGCGGTACATCCGCTCGCGAAGCCCGGCGTGCTCGGCGTACTTCATCACCGGGAGGTAGCACGGCATGTGCAGCGTGAGCTTCGCGCCCTCGCGCCCGTCCTTGCGCGCCGCCTCCTGCGCCGCCTCGACCACGTCCGCGGGAATCCCGGCAAGCTCGGCCGGATCGGTGACGTGGAGCGCGAACGCGTTGGTGGCGTCGAGCACGTTGTCCTGGAAGCGCGAGGCGAGCTTCGCGAGCTCCTCCTTCACCTCGCGGAAGCGCGCCTTCTGCGCGGGTGCCAGCTCGGCGCCGCCGAGGCGGAAATCGCGCAGCTCGTTCTCGACGTGGCGTTTGCGGGCGGGCGAGAGCGCCGCGTAGCCGCTCGAGGCGGCGAGCGCCTTGTAGCCGGCGTGCAGCCGCTCGTCCTGCCCCTGCTCGGTGAAGAACTCCGTCACGCGCGGCAGCGCCGCGTTGTACGCCTCGCGCAGCGCCGGCGTGTTCACCACCGCGTTCATGTGGCTCACCTGCGCCCAGGCGCGCGCGAGGCGCTCGTTCGCGTCCTCGAGCGGGCGCACGAAGCCCTCCCAGGTGCGGCTGCCATCGGGCGCGGCGACGCGCGCGATCGTCTCGCGCCCCTCGGCCACGAGGTGCTCCACGGCGGGGCCCACGTGCTCGGGGCGGATCCGGGCGAAGTGCGGCAGGCCGGAGAAATCGAGCAGCGGATTGTTCAGGGATCCATCAGGCGGCATGCACGCTCCTTCCCGCGACGAAAGTCCGCACCACGCGGCCCGTGAGGGTGCGTCCCAGGAAAGGCGTGTTCCTGCCCTGGCTCGCGAGCGCCTCGGCGCTCACCACCCATTCGCGGGACGGATCGAAGAGGCAGAGGTCCGCGGGCGCGCCGGCGGCGAGCGTTCCCGCGCCCGTGCCGAGCACCGCGGCCGGCCGCGACGTCGCGGCGGAGAGCGCCTCGCCCAGGGAAAGGCCGCACTCCCTTCCCCATTGGAGCGTGAGGGGCAGGAGGAGTTCGAGGCCGGTCGCGCCGGGCTCGGCCTCGCCGAAGGGCACCAGCTTCGCGTCCTCGTCCACCGGCGCATGGTCCGAGCAGACGGCGTCGATCACGCCCTCGGCGAGCGCGCGGCGCAGCCGGTCGCGATCGGAAGGCTCGCGCAGCGGCGGCGCGAGGTTCGCGCGCGAATCGAAGCCGGCGATGTCGCGGTCGGAAAGGTGCAGGTGGTGCACGGCCACGTCGCACGTGAGCGGCGCGCCGCGCGACTTCGCCTGCGCGACGAGGTCGATCGCCGCACCCGTCGACAGGCGCGCGAGATGCACGCGCGCGCCGGTGGCCTCCATGAGCTCGAGGATGGTGCGTACGGCGACCGTCTCCGCGATCGCGGGGATCGGCGGCAGGCCCAGGCGCGTCGCGACCTCGCCCTCGTGGGCGACGCCGCCGCGCGCGAGCGCCGGATCCTGCGGCCGCAGCCACACGGAGAAGCCGAACGTGGACGCGTAGCGCATCGCCTGCAGCAGCGTGTCGTTCGCCGGCATCGGGGCGTTGCCCTGGAAGAAGCCGATGCATCCGGCCTCGGCGAGCTCGACCATCTCGGCGAGCCGCTCGCCCCTGAGCCCGGTGGTGAGCGCGCCCAGCGGATGCACGCGCGCGCCCTGCACGGCCGAGGCGCGGCGCTTGAGCATCTCGACCAGCCCCGGCTCGTCGAGCGGAGGATCGGTGTCGGGCGGGCAGGCGAGCGAGGTGACGCCGCCCGCGGCCGCGGCCGCCATCTCCGATTCGAGCGTCGCCTTGTACTCGAGCCCCGGCTCGCGCAGCCGCGCGCAGAGGTCGACGAGGCCCGGGCACGCGACGAGCCCCGCGGCGTCGATCGTCTCCTCGGCGCGGAAGCCCGCGGGCGCCGCGCCGATCGCGGCGATGCGCCCCTCGGCGATCCAGATCGACGCGGCCTCGTCGCGCCCGCTCGCGGGATCCACCACGCGCGCGCCGCGGATCTCGATCGCGGTCACGACGGCGATCCCAGCATCGACATCACCGCCATGCGCACCGCGATGCCGAACGTCACCTGCGGCAGGATCACGCTGTGGCGCCCGTCGGCCACCGGCGAATCGATCTCCACGCCGCGGTTCATCGGGCCCGGGTGCATCACGATGGCGTCGGGCTTCGCGCGCGCGAGCTTCTCCGCGGTGAGGCCGTAGCTCTTGAAGAACTCGCCCGCCGACGGCAGCAGCGCGCCGCTCATGCGCTCGTTCTGCAGGCGCAGCATGATCACCACGTCGCAGCCGCCGATGCCTTCCTGCATGTCGTGGCAGACGCGCACGCCGAGGCGCTCGACCTGCGCGGGGATGAGCGTCTTCGGACCCACCACGCGCAGGTCCGGCACGCCGAGGGTCTTCAGCGCGAAGATCTGCGAGCGCGCCACGCGCGAGTGCAGCACGTCGCCCACGATCGCGACGCTCAAGCCCGTGAAGTCCTTCTTGTAGTGGCGGATCGTGTACATGTCGAGCAAGCCCTGCGTCGGATGCGCGTGCCGCCCGTCGCCCGCGTTGATCACCGCCACGCCCGGCTTCACGTGGCGCGCGATGAGGTGCGGCGCGCCCGACTGCGAGTGGCGCACCACGAACATGTCCGCGTCCATCGCCTGCAGGTTCCACACGGTGTCGAGCAGCGTCTCGCCCTTGGCGGTGGAGGAGGCGCCCACGTTCAGGTTGATGACGTCGGCCGAGAGGCGCTTGGCGGCGATCTCGAAGGTGGTGCGCGTGCGCGTGGAATTCTCGAAGAACACGTTG
>DASUXK010000278.1:0-3110 GCA_036377935.1 Usitatibacter sp. | reverse complement strand
TAGTCGATCACCGAATCGGATTTGGAAACGCCGACGCGTTCGGCAAACAGCCGAAGGCCCTCGGGCGTGTAGCCCCGACGGCGAACGCCAACGAGAGTGGGCATCCGCGGATCGTCCCACCCATCCACGTGCCCTTCCTCGACGAGCTGCTTGAGGAATCGCTTGCTCATGACCGTATAGGTCAAATTGAGTCGTGAGAACTCGATCTGCTGCGGAAGAGGGCGCTGCAGCTTGCCCAAAGTAGCCAGCCGATCGAGCAGCCAGTCGTAGAAAGGCCGCTGGTCCTCGAACTCCAGCGTGCACAACGAATGCGTGATGTTCTCCAGCGCGTCCTCGATCGGGTGCGCGTAGGTGTACATCGGGTAGATGTGCCACTTGTCGCCGGTGCGGTGATGCGCGGCGTTGCGGATTCGGTAGATCGCCGGGTCGCGCATGTTGATGTTGGGCGAGGCCATGTCGATCTTCGCGCGCAGCACGTGGGCGCCATCGGGATGCACGCCGTCGCGCATCTCGCGGAAGAGCCGCAGGTTCTCCTCGACGGAGCGGGAGCGGAACGGAGAGGCGATCCCGGCCTCGGTCAGCGAACCGCGCGTCGCGCGCATCTCCTCCGCCGTCTGCGAATCGACATACGCATCCCCGTTCTCGATCAGCGCGACCGCGAACTCGTACATCCACTCGAAGTAATCCGACGCGTGGTAGAGGTACTGGTCGTTCGCGCCCCAGTGGAAGCCCAGCCAGTGCACGGAGTCGACGATCGCGTCGACGAACTCCTGCTCCTCCTTCTCGGGGTTCGTGTCGTCGAAGCGCAGGTGGCACACGCCGTCGTATTCCTGCGCCAGGCCGAAGTTGAGGCAGATGGATTTCGCATGGCCGATGTGCAGGTAGCCGTTGGGCTCCGGCGGGAAGCGCGTGCGGATCTTCGCGCCGTCCAGGGGCGCGTCCTCCTGCATCGCCAGGGGGCCGGGCTTCCCGCACCAGCGGCGCGACGAATACTTCCCCCCGGCCAGGTCGCGCTCGATGTGCTGGCGGATGAAGTTGGTGACGTGCGCGCCTTCGGCAGGCGTCTTGCTGTCGTTCATGGGTCGGGTTTCCGGTGCGCGGGCGAGCGCGGATGAGGGCAAACCCTTATTTTGCCCGACGCGGGGCGTAAGAGTTACGATGGCGCACCCACGGGAGGAACAGAATAATGAAACGGTTCGGCGCCCTCGCAGCTTCGCTGCTGCTCCTTTGCCTCTCGCCGCTGGCGTCGGCGGCCACCTTCGTCACATTCGCGGCCGATCCGGGCGACCCCACCGGCATCGGCTCCTTCACCTCGGGCGCGGGCACCTTCACGGTCTCGGTGAACGCGCGCGGCGGCGTCTCGGTGGTCTTCGACGGCGCGCCGCCCAACATCCACCTGGATTTCGGGCCCATGGCCGGCCATCGCTTCGATCCGGGCCGCTACGAGATCCCGCAGGCGTTCCCGGCGGCCATCGCGTCGCGCCCCGCCATGGAGGTCTGGCGCGAGGCCAACCCCCGTTGCTCCACGCTCACGGGGCGCTTCAACGTGGTCGACCTGACCTACAACTTCGACGGTTCCATCGCGAGCTTCGGCGCGGATTTCGAGCAGCATTGCAACGCGGGCGCTCCCGCGCTGCGCGGCGGCATCCGCTTCAACAGCGCCATTCCCTACGCGCCGCCGACGTTTTCCACCGCGGTGAGCGGCGATACGGCGGGCGGCCCGGTGGTGCTGTCGGTGTCCGCCGCCACACTGCCTTGCGATTTCCGCGAGACGCAGTTCATCGACGCCTCCGAGAGCCTGCCGGTGGCGCGCTTCCCGTACGGCATCTTCGCGTTCATCGCCGCGGGTTGCGATCCGGGCTACGGCGCGGCGACGTTCTCGCTCGACCTGCCCGAGCCGCTCCCCGAAGGCGCGCTCTTCTGGAAGTACGGCCCCACGCCCGACAACATCGGCGCGCACTGGTACACGCTGCCGTACACGACGAGCGGGAACACGGTGAGCTTCGTGATCCAGGACGGCGGCCTGGGCGACGACGACCTCACCCAGAACGGCGTGATCTCGAGCTACGGCGGGTTCTCGCTTCCCTCGAAGCTGCAGGACATGTGGTGGGGCGGCCCGGCGGAGAACGGCTGGGGCATGAGCATCGCGCAGCACGGGTCGGTGCTCTTCTCGGTGATCTACGCGTACGACGCGGACGGCAGCCCCATCTGGTTCGTGATGCCGGGCGGCACGTGGGAAGGCCCGCTCACCTCGTACACGGGGCCGATCTACCGGCCGCAAGGTCCTCCCTTCTACGCGTACAACCCCTACGAGTTCGCCATCGGCGCGCCGGTGGGCACCGCGACGATCGCCTTCTCCGATGCGGACCACGCGAAGCTGAGCTACACGATCGGCAACTCGAGCGGCGAGAAGGAGATCACGCGCCAGCTCTTCGGCCCGCCCGACGACGCGGAGAACGCGGATTTCGGCGACATGTGGTGGGGCGACGAGCAGTTGAAGGGCGAGGGCTTCTCGGTGATGCAGCAGTACTCGACCCTCTTCACGGTATGGTTCACCTACGATTCGTCGCGCATGCCGCGCTGGTACGTGGTGCCCGGCGGGAGTTGGGTGGACCTCGATCCGAACGCGCATCGCACCTACGCCGGGACGTTCTATCGCACGCATGGCTCGCCGTGGGTCGGCCGGTCCTACGATCCGTCGCAGCTCCAGGTCACCCCCGTCGGCACGCTGCAGATGCATTTCGACGGCGATGCGGCGGTGTTCGACTACGTGCTCGAAGGGCACGCGGGGCGGCTGAACCTCGTGCGCCAGCCGTTCTGATCGGGGCCGCGCTCCGCGCCCGCGCGTCGGCGCATCCCTACGCCGCGGCGGGATGCGCGGCGGCGGGGCGCGGGGAATCGCGCCGCTAGCCTCTCGAGCGCGCCCGCGTCACGCTCGACCCAATGCGCGGCCCGATCATCTTCCGCCTCTTCGTCGCCTGCGTCCTCCTCGCGCATGGCGCGGCGCACGCGGCGGCGAGCCTGCAGCCCCTCACGACGCTGCGCAACAGCGTCGCGGGCGGCGCGTCGCAATCGTTCGCGGTGCGCGCCTACGACGCGCAGGGCCGCCC
>DASUXK010000277.1:0-3063 GCA_036377935.1 Usitatibacter sp. | reverse complement strand
CACGTAATCCAGGTCGCACTCGGGATCCGGGATCGCCAGGTGGGCGGTCGGGGGCGCCGTCCCTCGCTCCATCGCGAGGATCGCGGCGACGAGCTCGAGGGCGCCCGCCGCCCCCAGCAGGTGGCCGTGCATCGACTTGGTCGAGCTCACCGGCACGCGGTGCGCGTGCGCGCCCAGCGCCCGCTTGATCGCCGCGGTCTCCACGCCGTCGTTCGCCTGCGTGCCGGTGCCGTGCGCGTTCACGTAGCCGATCTCCGCGGGCGCCATGCGCGCATCCTCGAGGGCGAGGCGCATCGCGGCCGCCTGCGCCTCGACGCTGGGGCGCGTGAGGTGCGCCGTGTCGGTCGTAATGCCGTAGCCCGCGATCTCGGCGCGGATGCGCGCGCCGCGCGCGAGCGCGCGGCCGCGCTCCTCGAGGACCAGCATCGCCGCGCCCTCGCCCAGGACCAGCCCCGCGCGATCCCTCGAGAACGGCTTGCAGGACGCGGCAGGATCCCGCGCATCCGCCGGCGCGAGCGTGCGCAGCGCTTCCCACGCCTTCATCGTCCCGAAGTTGAGCGGCGCCTCGGACCCGCCCGCGACCATGGCGTCGGCCTCGCCGTGGGCGATGCGCCGTGCCGCCTCGCCGATCGCGACCGCCGAGGACGAGCACGCGGTGGAATACGTGAGGTTGGGTCCCGCGAGGCCGTGCTCGAGCGCGATCCAGGAAGCGGGCGCGTTGGCCATCGCGAGCAGCACGCTGTAGGGCTTCAACCGGTCGGAGCGCTCGCCGTAGAGCGTGTGGTAGCCGTCGTCGGTCGCGTGCGCGCCGCCCAGGCCCGTGCCGACGAAGACGCCCACTCGCGCGCGGTCGAGGCCTTCCAGGAATCCGGCCGCTTCCGAGGCCGCCTGCGCGGCGGCCACGAGGGCGAACTGGCTCACGCGATCGAGCATGCGCATGCGCGCCGCATCGAAATGGCGGCCGGCATCGAGCTCCACGACCGCGCCCACCGGGCTCGCGAGCCGCTCGTGGAAGCGGCCCGCGAGCCGCGCGATGCCCGAGCGCCCCGCGGCCAGCGCGGCGAAGAAGCTCTCCGCGTCGTTGCCGAGCGGCGAGACGACGCCGATCCCGGTCACCGCGACGCGCCGCCTCACGCGGCCGGCTCCCGCGCGCCGCCCGGTCGTTGCGCGAGCAGCTCGTCGACGTAGGCCGCGAAATCGCCGAGCGTCTTCACGCGCGCCATGAGCTGCGCCGGCTCCGCGCCGACCGTGACGCCGAATCCGTCCTCCACGGCGAACGCGATCTCGATCATGCGCAGCGAATCGATCTCCAGGTCCTCGAGCGTGGCGCCGGGGACGAGGCGCGAGCGATCGACGGCGAGCTCCGCGGCGAGCAGCGCCGCGAGGCGCTCGAACGTGCTCATGGGCGTTCCTCCACCGGCATGCGCGCGGCCTTGCCGCTCCAGCGCGCGCCCCATGCGAGGACCCGCGGCGAGGCGGCGATCAGGGCCGTGCAGCCGCGCAACGCCGTGCCGGTCGCGCGCGCGAAGAGCGAGGAGGCCCGCACCCGCGTGGCGAAATGCGCACGCCACCCGCGCTCGTACGCGACGGCCGCCTCGCGCAGCGCGCGCCGGTCGCGCGGCGCCCCTGCCGCCTCGAGCGCGCCCGCGAGCAGCCACGCCGACTCGATCGCCATCCCGATGCCCTCGGCCACGAGCGGGTGCGCCTCGCCCGCCGCGTTGCCCGCGGCGAAGATCCGCTCCGGCGTGCGCACGCGGATGCCGGGACGGATCGGCCCCGCCGCGAGCCACGATCCCTCGCGCCACGCGCCGGCGAGCGCCGCGCGCAACCCTCGCGACGAAGCGAGCGCATGCGCGAGCACCGCCTCGCCGGCCGGCGCGCCGGGATGCTCGGCGCGGCATCGCGCGAGGGCGTCGCGGCGAATGCAGCACGAGAAAGTCACGCGCCCCCCCTGGCCCTCCACCATGCCGCCATAGCCTCCGGGAAACAGCACCAGCGGCATCAGGCCGGTCGCGAGGCGTGCGCCGACGAAGCGCGCCTTGAACGCGAGCAGGTCGCCGCTCGCGCGCGGCGGCCGCGCGCGCTGCGTGGGCAGCGGGCCGTGCTCCCAGGAGCCGTGGGCCGCGATGGCGAGCGGGGCGCGAAGGGTGCGCTCCGTGTCGCCGGCGCGCACCACGACGCGGACGTCGTCGGCGCTCGAGCGCAGCTCGCACGCCGACCACGGCTGCAGCACCTCGGCTCCGGCGCGGCGGGCGTGCTCGAGGAGCGCGGGCTCGAGCGCCTCGCGCGCCACGGCCCGCCCCCACTCGGCGCCCGCGGCCGGCATGGGCACGTCGATCGCGGTGTCGCCCGCGATGAGCCCCACGCGACGCACCGGGGGGCCCGCATGGGCCTCGAGCGCGGCGGCCACGCCCAGCTCGCGCAGCACCGGCCACGCGCCGGCGGAGACGTACTCGCCGCAGACCTTGCGGCGCGGGAACGACGATTTCTCCACGAGCGCCACGCGCCAGCCGCGCCGCGCGAGCGCGAGCGCCGCGCTCGCCCCCGCCGGACCCGCGCCGATCACGATCGCATCGTGGGTGTTCACGTCCGGCTCGCGACGAAGAGGTGGCTGAAGGGACCCCGCGGCCCTTCGCGCAGCGCCCATCCGCCGCGCGGCCAGAGCGAGGAGATCTCTCGGCCGCGGAAGCCGGCGCGCACGCTCACCACCGCGTCGTGGCGCGTGACGTCGTTGCAGCCGAGGGCGCCGAGGAGCGATGCGCCCGCGAGCCCGGCGGCCGAACGCCGCGGCTCGCAGGCGATGAAGAGCCGCGTGCGGGCGGCGGCGAGCGCGAGCATGCGCGCGAGCGCATCCGCCTCGAAATGGTGGAGGAACAGGTTCGCGACGATCGCGTCGCAGGGCGGGCCGCTCGCCGCGAGCCACTCGAACGCGTCGCACTGCAGCGCCACCGCCTGCCAGCCGCGGGCATCGAACGCCTCGAGCGCGGAGCGGTCGGCGCAGGGCTGCCGGTCGACGAGCGTCGCCTGCAGCCGCATGCGGCGCAACGGCCGCGAGCGCGCCAC
>DASUXK010000276.1:0-3456 GCA_036377935.1 Usitatibacter sp. | reverse complement strand
AGGGCCGCCCGATCGCGCTGGTGCGCGCGCCCTACGGGATCGGCGGCGAGCTCTTCTTCCAGAAGCACGGCGAGAAGATCCGGATCCCGGGCATCATCCAGCTGCCGCGCGAATACTGGCCCGGGCATCCGGCGATGCTCGAGATCGCGAGCGCCGAGACGCTGGTGGGCGCCGCGCAGATGAACGTGATCGAGTTCCACACCTGGAACTCGACCACGAAGCTCATCGACAAGCCCGACCGCTTCCTGCTCGACATGGATCCGGGCGAGGGCATCGAGTGGAGCGAGCTCGTGGAGGGCACGGCGCTCGTGAAGAAGATGCTCGACCTGCTGGGACTGGAGAGCTTCCTCAAGACCAGCGGCGGCAAGGGCCTGCACGTCGTGGTGCCGCTCGCGCCGAGCCAGGCGTGGGGCTACGACGAGGTGAAGGATTTCTCGCAGGCGATCGTGCGCCATCTCGCGCGCACCCTCCCGCAGCTCTTCGTCGCGAAGTCCGGCGCGCGCAACCGCGTCGGGCGCATCTTCGTGGACTACCTGAGGAACGGCACGGGCGCCACCACGGTCGCCGCCTTCTCGGCGCGGGCGCGTCCCGGGCTGGGCGTCTCCGTGCCGGTGAAGTGGAGCGAGCTGAAGGGCCTCGAGCGCGCGGACCAATGGAACGTGCGCAACGTGCACGAGCGGCTCGCGCGGCTGCGCACGGATCCGTGGAAAGGCTACGAGCGCGTGAGGCAGACGCCCGACGAGGCGTGGGCGCGGTTGCGCGCCGAGACGGAAATCAGGTCGCCGCGGCCTGCTCGAACTCGAAGCGCTCGCCCTTCGGCCCGGTGAAGACCAGGCGGGAGCCTTCGCGCCGGCCGCGGCCGCCCTCCGCGAGCGCCGCGAGGACGCGCTTCTCGACCTCGCCCTCGGGACCGACGCACAGGCGCTTGGTGGTCACGAGCCGGCCCACGCGCACCACGTCGCCTTCCATCGTCCACAAACCCGAGAGCATGTTGCACCCGGTGTAGCCGGCGAGCCGTCCCTCGCGCACGAATTCCAGCCGCGGGAGCGTGCGATGGTCCGCGCCCTCCTCCGCCACGCCGACCCAGCGCGTGCCCGCGATGCCGGTCGCCGGCGCGGGCGAGGCCGCCGCCGCGCTCGAAGCCGGGGGGACCGGCGGCGTTTCCGCGCAGGCGCCCAACGCGACCACGCAAGCCCATCCCAACATCGTCGCCATCCTCACCGCTTCGCCTCCTCGCCGGCGGCGCGAAAGCGCACCGTGCCGGCCGATCCGGTCATGTCCAGCGCATCGCCCACGATCGAGTAGCTCGACGCGGACTGCAGCACCGCGAGGAACGCCTCCTCGGCCCTGCGCGCCGCAGGCTCGCACGCGTGCATGCCGCGCTCGATGCGGCCGATCGCGATCGCGCGCGCGCCCACCGAGTCTTCGACATAGCGGGCGGCGATCCGGTTGCATCCGCCGAAGCCTTCCATCCGGCCCTCGGCGAAGCGCACCCAGGGCGTTTCGGGTAGCGGCCGCGCGAGCGCCGCTTCCCAGCGCGTGCCGGCGAAGGGCCTGGGCGGCGGCTCCTTCGGCGTCGTCGCGCACGAAGGCAGCAGGAACGCGAACGCCAGCGCGGCGCATGCGGGGATCGGCTTCATGGGCTTCCTAGAGGGCGCGGGTGAGGAGGGACAGCGCGTCGTGGACGAGATCCACGGGCTGCGAGGCCCAGGCGGCGTTCCCCGCGAAGCGCGCGGAGGAACGGTCGCCCGCGACGATCGCCGCGAGGATGGCGTCGGGATCGGCGCCCGGGCTCGCCGGCTGCGCGGAACGCGGCTGCTGCAGCTCGGCGAGCGTCTTGCGCACCGCATCGGCGTCGAGGATCGCGATCGGCGCGCGGCACCACGGGCACGCCGCATCCTTCGTGATGTCCACCGGCCCCCCGCAGCTCGAGCAACGGACCTGCGCGACCTTCACCTTCAGGCGATCGATCTCGGCGGGCGTGAGCGAGCGCACGAACTGCTTCTCGCGCAGGAACTGCAGGAACGGCGTGAGTCGCCCGTGCCCCTCGGGGCAACGGTAGTAGACGATGCGGTTGGTGCGCTGGATGTCGTGCGTGAGGGCGAGGCGCTCGCGGCAGGCGACGCAGCGCATGAGCGAGGCGAGCGGCCGCGCCGTGCGCCCCTGCAGCGACTCGATGGCGCGGAAGAGCTCGATCACCCCCTCGGGCGCGAGCGCCGGGCTCTCGAAGGCGTCGAACCAGATCGCCTGGCAATCGAAGCACAGGTCGAGGTCGACCGAGCCCATCGGCCTGCGGCCGAAGGACTGGCGGCGCATCGGCGTGGCGCAGCTCGGGCACGAGCGCACGCGCGACGATTCCGGAATCTCCGTCATGCCCGCGCCGCCGGGCGTGCGCGCCTGCTTTCCATGCTCTTCCTTTCGTTTCGGGCAAGCTTACCCGACGCGGCTAGAATGGGACAGCGAACCGCGTCGCTTCCCCGCCCGATTCCACCGCCATGTGCAGCCGCTACTTCCTCGATGCCGACGGCAACGTCATCGCCTACACGTTCAGCGTCCCGGTGCACGACCGCATCCGCAAGCGCTTCAACATCGCGCCGAGCCAGGAGGCGCCGGTGGTGCGCGCGGCCGAAAGCGGCGCGCGCGAGGTCGCGATGCTGCGCTGGGGTCTCGTGCCCTTCTGGGCGAAGGATCCGTCGCTGGGCTCGCGCATGATCAACGCGCGCAGCGAGACGGTGAAGGAGAAGCCCGCCTTCCGCCAGGCCTTCAAGGCGCGGCGCTGCGCGATCCCCGCCTCGGGCTTCTACGAGTGGACGGGCGACCCGAAGCACCGCGTGCCGCACGCGATCACCGTCGAGGGCCGCCCGCTCATCGCCTTCGCCGGCCTGTGGGAATGCTGGAGGGATCGCGAAGGCGAGCCGCTCGAGACCTTCACCATCCTCACCACCGCCGCGAACCGCTTCGTCGCCGGCATGCACGACCGCATGCCCGCGATCCTCGCCGGCGGCGACATCGACACGTGGCTCACCGGCGGGATCGAGGACGCGTGGAAGGTGATCCGGCCCTACCCCGAGGAGGCGATGCGCGAGCGCGCCGTCTCGCGCGCGCTCAACAATCCGCGCAACGAATCGCCGGACGTGTGGACGGCGAGCGAAATGCGTTGATGCAATCCGGATTCGGCGGCGGGACGACCGTCACTTCTCGCGGGTGCTTCCCGATGAACGCGCGCACGATGCGGTAGATGTCGGGGTCGAAGTCGGCCTCGACGCGGGATTCGAGCAGGTCGGCGAGCGCATGCTCGTCGCGCGCGCTGCCCACGTGGCACCAGCAATCGAAGACGTGCGCCTCCTCGAAGCGCTCCTCGGGATGGCGCTCGCGCACCACAATGCGTCCGCTCCATGGCCAGTCGGCGAGCCGCCACGGCGCGAGCGCGGTGGCCAGGCGCAGGTGGTGCATCGC
>DASUXK010000275.1:0-3118 GCA_036377935.1 Usitatibacter sp. | reverse complement strand
CGGCGGCCGCAAGAACACTGGGCTCGACGCGGTGCAGTGGGCGAAGACCATGGCCGAGCACGGCGCCGGCGAGATCCTGCTCACGAGCATGGACCGCGACGGCACCAAGAGCGGCTTCGACATCGGACTCACGCGCGCCGTCGCCGAGGCGGTGCCGGTGCCGGTGATCGCGAGCGGCGGCGTGGGCACCCTCGAGCATCTCGCCGAGGGCATCGAGCGCGGCGGCGCGGACGCGGTGCTGGCCGCCTCGGTATTCCATTTCGGGGAGATCACCATCCCGCAGGCGAAGCAGTTCCTCGCCGCGCGCGGAATCGAGATGCGCCTGTGAACGACGAATCCTGGCTCGACGAGGTCGCATGGAACGCCGACGGCCTCGTGCCGGCGGTCGCGCAGGATGCGGCCTCGGGCGAGGTGCTGATGGTCGCGTGGATGAGCCGCGAGTCGCTCGCGCGCACCGTCGCGAGCGGCGAGGCGACGTACTGGTCGCGCTCGCGCCGCGCGCTGTGGCGCAAGGGCGAGAGCTCGGGCCACGTGCAGAAGGTGGTCGAGGTGCGCCTCGATTGCGACGGCGACACGGTGGTCCTGCGTGTCGAGTCCGTGGGCGGCGTCGCCTGCCATACCGGGCGGCGGCGCTGCTTCTTCCGGCTGCTGGAAGGCGCGGGCGGCGAGCGCCGCTGGAGCGTCACCGATCCCGTGCTCGAGGCGCCGGCGCCCCATGGCTGAGCGCACGATCCTCGAGCGGCTCGAGGCGGCGATCGCGGCGCGGCGCGCGGCCGATCCCGGCACATCCTACGTCGCATCGCTGAACGCGAAGGGACTGGACGCGATCCTCAAGAAGGTGGGCGAGGAGGCGACCGAGGCGGTGATCGCCGCGAAGGGCGGCGAGCGCGAGGCGATCGTCCACGAGGTCGCCGACCTCTGGTTCCATTGCCTGGTCCTGCTGGGCTGGCACGGCGTGCCGCTCGCCGACGTGCTCGCCGAGCTCGAGCGGCGCGAGGGCCGCTCCGGCATCGACGAGAAGAATTCGCGACCGAAGGGGTAGACCGATGGCCACCGTGAAGGACTGCATCTTCTGCAGGATCGTCCGCGGCGAGATTCCCAGCCGCAAGGTGTACGAGGACGACGACATGCTCGCCTTCCACGACATCGCGCCGCAGGCGCCGGTGCACTTCATGATCATCCCGAAGGACCACGTCGAATCCCTCGCCGCGGTGGGCCCCGCGCACGAGCGGGTGCTCGGCCGCATGTTCGCGATGGCCGGGCGGCTGGCGAGGGAGCAAGGCTCCCCGGATGGCTTCCGCACCATCGTGAACACCGGGCGGATCGGGCGTCAGGACGTGTATCATTTGCATATACACATCCTCGGCGGTGCCGAGCCTTTCGGCCGCATGATGCCGCCGTCGGGCGCCTGAGCTCCGCCGCCCGCGCCACCAGGAGATTTCGATGGGTTCCTTCAGCATCTGGCATTGGTTGATCGTGCTCGTGATCGTGCTGCTCATCTTCGGCACGAAGAAGCTGCGCAACATCGGCGAGGACCTCGGCGGCGCCGTGAAGGGGTTCAAGCAGGGCATGAAGGAGGAAACGCCGCCGAAGCCGCAGGGCGAGATCGCCTCCCAGGGCACCACGATCGAGGGCGAGGTCAAGGAAAAGCAGAAGGGCTGAGGCCCGCGCCGGCGCGCGCCGCCGCCCGGCGGGCCGCGCGCCCGCAGCGCCGCGACCGATTCCGCGCCAGCAACCGATCTTATGTTCGACGTCGGCTTTTCCGAGATGCTGGTGATCGCCGTCGTGGCGCTGGTGGTCATCGGCCCCGAGCGCCTGCCCCGCGTCGCCCGCACGGCGGGCGTCCTCTTCGGCCGCCTTCAGCGCTACGTCTCGCAGGTGAAGGCGGACATCCATCGCGAGATGGAGGCGGCGGACCTGTCCAAGGTGAAGAGCGAGTTCGAGAGCGCCGCGCGCTCGATGAAGGAAGACATCGAATCGCAGGCCGCCGATGCCGAGCGCGAGGTCCGCGAGGTGCGGGCCTCGATCGACAAGGAGCTCCAGGAGGGCGTGAAGGCGGTCGATGAGGCGGCCGCGGCGCCCGCGCCGGCCGAGGCCTCGCCGCAGCTCGAGCTGGGCATCGAGGAGCCGCGGCCCGCCGCGCCGCCGCCCGCGCCCGCCAAGCCCGCATGAGCGAAGACGTCCAGGAGTCCTTCCTCTCGCACCTGATCGAGCTGCGCACGCGCCTCGTGCGCTCGCTGCTCGCGGTCGGCATCGTCGCGATGCCGATGCTGTACTTCAGCTCCGAGCTCTACGACCTGCTCGCGATGCCGCTCATCCACAGCCTGCCGCAGGGCTCGCGCATGATCGCGACGGGCGTGATCACGCCGTTCCTGATCCCGATGAAGATCGCGGTCATGGCGGCCTTCCTCGTGTCGCTGCCCTACGTGCTCTACCAGGCGTGGGCGTTCGTCGCCCCGGGGCTCTACTCGCACGAGAAGCGCCTGGCGCTGCCGCTCGTCGTGAGCAGCACCCTGCTCTTCGTGGTGGGGATGCTGTTCTGCTACTTCGTCGTCTTCCGCAAGGTGTTCGCGTTCATCGCCCACTTCGCGCCGAAGAGCATCTCGGTGGCGCCGGACATCGAGGCGTACTTCAACTTCGTGCTCGGCATGTTCCTCGCCTTCGGCCTCGCCTTCGAGGTGCCGGTGGTGGTGGTCGTGCTGGTGATCTCGGGGCTCGTGACCGTGGAGCAGCTGCGCGAATGGCGCGGCTACGTGGTGGTGGCGATCTTCGTGGTGGCCGCGGTCGTGACGCCGCCCGACGTCGTCTCGCAGATCTCGCTCGCGCTGCCGATGTGCCTGCTCTACGAGGCGGGCATCGTCTTCGCGCAGCTCGCCTCGCGGCGCCGCAAGCCCGATCCCCTCGAGGAAGGCCGCGGGGAGGAAGCCTAGGGCTGCTGCGCCTCCTCGTCGGGGCGCGGCCGCGGCTTGCGCTTGCCGACGATCACGTCGAGGTCGAGCTCGCGGTTGTGCCGCAGCACCTTCACCGGCACGGACTTGCCCGGCGGCATGTCGGCGATGGCGTTGAGCGTGGTGTTGGTGTCGCCGACCGCCCGCCCGTTGACCGCGACGATCACGTC
>DASUXK010000274.1:0-3206 GCA_036377935.1 Usitatibacter sp. | reverse complement strand
ATGCAGGTGAAGCTGCTGCGCGTGATCCAGGAGAAGAAGGTGCGCCGCGTGGGCGACACGCAGGAGGAGCCGATCGACGTGCGCATCATCTCGGCGACCCACCGCAGCCTCGCGCAGCAGGTGGAGGCCGGGCAGTTCCGGCAGGACCTCTTCTACCGGCTGAACGTCATCGAGCTGAAGATGCCGAGCCTGCGCGAGATCCCGGAGGACGTCGCGCTCATGGTGCAGCAGGTGGTCGAGCGGCTCGCGCGGCAGAGCGGCAACCCCGCGCCCTCGATCTCCGAGGAGGCGATGCTCGCGCTGCGCCGCTACGACTTCCCCGGCAACGTGCGCGAGCTGGAGAACATCCTCGAGCGCGCCATGGCGCTGTGCACCGACAACACCATCACCGAGACCGACCTCTACCTCACGCAGGCGAGCTCGAAGGATAAGGTGGTGCCCCTGGACGGGGCGCTCGGCACGCGCGGCCTGCCGCTGCACGACTTCCTCGACCAGGTCGAGCGCGAGGCGATCATGAAGGCGCTGGAGGCGACGCGGTTCAACAAGACTGCGGCGGCAAAGTTGTTGGGCATCACATTCCGGTCGCTGCGCTACCGGCTGGATCGCCTGGGCATCGATTGAGGATCACCGGGAACGGTATCGGAGCGGACCGCGAGCGGCCGCGCGATACCGGCGAGCAATGACGGCCACGGCTTTGCACATCGAACCGAATGGCGTATGCCGTGAGGCACTCTCCCGTCCCTCGCCGCATTTCGACGAGCGCCCGGAGGGCGAGCGGATCTGCCTCGCGGTGATCCACGGCATCTCGCTGCCGCCGGGCGATTTCGGCGGGCCGTACATCGACGATCTCTTCCTCGGGCGGCTCGATCCCGCGGCGCATCCGTACTTCCGCGAGATCGAGGGGCTGCGCGTCTCCTCCCACTTCCTCGTCCGGCGCGACGGCTCGCTGCTGCAGTACGTGCCGTGCGCGATGCGCGCATGGCACGCGGGCGCCTCGCGATGGAAGGGCCGCGAGCGGTGCAACGACTTCTCCGTGGGCATCGAGCTCGAGGGCGCGGACGACGTGCCGTATGCCGAGCCGCAGTACGAGACGCTCGCGGCATTGCTGCGCGCGCTCTTCGCGCGCTACGGAGCGCTCGATGTCGCGGGGCACAGCGACATCGCACCGGGCCGCAAGACCGATCCCGGGCCGTGGTTCGACTGGCCGCGCCTTCGCGCGAGCATCCCGGGCCCTCGGGACTGATCGGCGCTCGCGGCTCGTGCGAGGCCCGGGGTCTCGGCAGGTTGATCTCGATCAAATCGCGGGGCGCACCTAAGAAATCATTAAGGCGTGCGCCCCATCCTTCGTCTCGTGGCGGTCGCGATCGGCGCGGCCGCATGACCGGACAGGAGGCTTTATGAAGAAGTGGGGAGTCGTCTCGATGGCGGCGTTGATCGTGGCGGGCGCGCTGCCCGCTTTCGCGCAGTCCCATTCGCACGACGCGGCGCCGGCGACGCAGGCGATGCTGCAGCCGGGGACGAAGTGGGCGACCGATGCGCCGTTGCGCGCCGGGATGGACGGCATCCGCTCCGGCGTGGCCGACCTGCGCGAGAAGGAGCGCTTCAGCATGGGCGACTATCGCCGGCTGGCGAACGAGGTCGACGCGCACGTCGCCTCGATCGTCGCCAATTGCAAGCTCTCGCCCGAGGCCGACGCGAGCCTGCATGCGGTGATCGCGGAGCTCAACGCGGCGAGCGACGAGATGCGCAAGCCGTGGCCCGAGCCCGCGCGTGGGCTGCACCGCGCGAAGCAGGCGCTCGACACCTACCAGCGCACCTTCGAGCACGCGGGCTTCAAGCCGGTCGCCTGATCGGGCATCGAAGCAGCAAGGCAAGCCCCTGTTTCGGCAGGGGCTTTGCCCATCCGCCTTCGCGCGGCATTCCTTACTGCCCAATTCCTGAGCGGCGCCAGCCGCCAAGCGCCTGAATCCGAACGCGAAAAAATAGTTCCGCGCGCCCCCTTGCGCCTGCGTTTTTCCGTCGCTAGAGTTTGTGCCCATGCCCTGCCCACGGCACTACATGTTGTGGGAAGGCTGTGGACAAGCTGTGCGAAAGCCGGGGGAGATTTGGCGCTTGTCCACACAAATCCGGCGGTTAGCAGGCCCCAGAAGCCTGTTGCGAAGAAGCAGTGAATTCGTTGGCGCCGCTGAGCCGAACCCAAAACAGAAAAGGAGAAGACCCATGCGCTTGTCGTCCGATATCCATCCCGCGGCACCCCTCGCCAATCCCATCCTCGGGGAGGAAGGCACCCAGCCGCAGGACCGGTACGCGGATTACAAGATCATCCGGAGGAACGGCGCGGTCGTCGCGTTCGAGCCGGACAAGATCGCCGTGGCGGTGACCAAGGCGTTCCTCGCCGTGTCGGGCAACACCGCGGCCGCGAGCGCCGCCGTGCGCGAGAAGGTGCACGGCATCACGCAGGCGGTCGTCGCCGCGCTGCTGCGCCGGCACCCGGCGGGCGGGACCTTCCACATCGAGGACGTGCAGGACCAGGTCGAGCTCGCGCTGATGCGCGCGGGCGAGCACCAGGTCGCGCGAAGCTACGTGCTCTACCGCGAGGAGCGGGCGCGCGAGCGCGCGGCGAGGAAGGCGGAGGAGGCGGCCGAGGCGGGCAAGCCCGGCATCCAGGTCACCGTGGGCGGCGTGAAGCAGCCCCTCGACGTGGCGAAGCTCGAGGCCCTGATCGCCAGCGCCTGCGAGCATCTGCACGAGGGCGCCGAGGTCGAGCCGAGGAAGATCCTCGACGCGACGCTGCGCGACCTCTACGACGGCGTGCCGCTGGAGGAGGTGCACAAATGCGCCATCCTCGCCGCGCGCATGCTCATCGAGCAGGACCCGGACTACACCTACGTCACCGCGCGCCTGCTGCTGCACACGATCCGCCGCGAGGTGCTGGGCGAGGAGGTGACGCAGGCGCAGATGGCCACGCGCTACGCCGAGTACTTCCCGGAGTTCATCCAGAACGGCGTGAAGGCGCAGCTCCTCGACGAGCGGCTCGCGACCTCCTTCGACCTCGCGCGCCTGGGCGCGGCGCTGAAACCCCTGCGCGACCTGCAGTTCAACTATCTCGGGCTGCAGACGCTCTACGACCGCTACTTCCTGCACATCCACGAGCGGCGCATCGAGCTTCCCCAGGCCTTCTTCATGCGCGTGGCGATGGGGCTTTC
>DASUXK010000273.1:0-13533 GCA_036377935.1 Usitatibacter sp. | reverse complement strand
CACGGCGCCCGCGGTGGCGCTCGTGGCCTGCCACCTCGCCGCCGAGGATCCGGACGCGGTGATGCTCGTCATGCCGTCGGACCACGACATCGCGGACGCGGACGCCTTCGCGCACGCCGTGGCGACCGGCCTTCGCGCGGTGGCGCACGGACGCCTCGTGGTCTTCGGCCTGGACCCGCTCTGGCCCGAGACGGGCTACGGATACATCGAGCGCGGCGCGCAGCTCGACGGCGCCGACGGCTGCCATGAAGTGGCGAGCTTCGTCGAGAAGCCCGAGCTGGAGATCGCCACGCGGCTCGCCGCTTCGGGGCGCCATTCGTGGAACAGCGGCGTGTTCCTGTTCGGGGCCGCCGATTACCTCGCCGAGCTGGAACGGCTGGCGCCCGAGCTCGCGGCCGCCTGCCGCGCCGCCGCCGACGCGTGCACCGACGACGGCGCGTTCCGCCTCGTGGACGAATCGGCCTTCGGCCAGTGCCGCGACATCGCCATCGACCGCGCCGTCTTCGAGCGCACCGATCGCGCGGCGGTCGTGCCCGCCGGCTTCTCGTGGTCCGACATCGGGTCGTGGGACGCGCTGTGGGAGCGCGGCGCGAAGGACGCGGCGGGCAACGAATGCCACGGCGACGTGCAGCTGCACGACGTCGCCCGCAGCTACATCCACGCGAGCCACCGGCTGGTGGTCGGCATCGGCGTCGAGGACCTGGTGGTGATCGAGACGCCCGACGCGCTGCTCGTCGCGCGCCGCGGCGAGACCCAGCGCGTGCGCGAGGCCGTCGAGAAGCTTCGCGCGAGCGGGCGCAGCGAGCATCGCATCCACCGGCGCGTGCACCGGCCCTGGGGCTGCTACGAGGACATCGACAGCGGCGAGCGCTTCCGCGTGAAGCGCATCACCGTGGAGCCGGGACGCAAGCTCTCGCTGCAGTGGCACCACCACCGCGCCGAGCACTGGGTGATCGTGAGCGGCACGGCGCGCGTGACGCGCGGAACCGAGACGCAGCTCCTCACCGAGAACCAGTCGATCTACATCCCCGTGGGCGAGACGCACCGCCTCGAGAATCCCGGCAAGGTGCCGCTCGAGCTGATCGAAGTGCAGACCGGCGGCTACCTCGGCGAGGACGACATCGTGCGCGTGGACGACGAGTACCACCGCGAACGAGAGGCCGCCCGATGAGTCCGTGGCTTCCGGTCTCGCCGCCGTATCGCGCGCTCGCCTTCGCGGCGGTGGCGTTGATCGCGTTCCAGCTCCTCGTGCTCCCGGAGCCCGCGTACGCCGAGCGCCTGGTCGAGGCGACGTGGGACAAGCTCGTCCACGCGTCGGTCTTCGGCGCCGTCGCGGCGCTGCTGTGGGCCGGGTTCGGAGGCCGCCACGCCGCGCTGATCTGCGCGATGGTGCTGCTGCTGGGCGCCCTGGACGAGACGCACCAGCTTTTCGTTCCCGGGCGCGACCCGGACCTGCACGACCTGTATGCCGACGGCCTGGGCGCCGTCGCCACCCTTCTCTTCCTCGAGGCGGTCTCGGCCCCACGCATCGTCGCGGCCACGCCCCTCCCCTGCGGAGACTAGCCATGTGCGGAATCGTGGGCGCCGTCGCGCGCCGCAATGTCGTCCCCATCCTGATCGAGGGCCTGAAGCGCCTCGAGTACCGCGGCTACGACTCCGCGGGCATCGCCGTCGTGAACGGGAAGCTGCAGCGCGTGCGCAGCACCGGGCGCGTGGCGCAGCTCGGCCAGCTCGTCACCGCCAACAGCCTCGCGGGCACCATCGGCATCGCCCACACGCGCTGGGCGACGCACGGAGCGCCGTCGGAGGCGAACGCGCACCCGCACGTGAGCGGCGGGATCTCGGTCGTGCACAACGGCATCATCGAGAACCACGAGGAGATGCGCTCGCGCCTGAAGGCGCGCGGATACGCGTTCCTTTCCGAGACCGACTCGGAGGTGATCGCGCACCTCGTGCACTCGTTTCGCGCCGAGGGCCTCGGGCTGCTGGCCGCCGTGCGCAAGGCCGTCGCGCAGCTGCGCGGCGCCTATGCCATCGCGGTGATCGCCGAGGAGGATCCGACCCGCATGGTGGTCGCGCGCATGGGCGCCCCGCTGCTGCTCGGGCTCGGGGAGAACGAATACTTCGCCGCGTCGGACACGTCGGCGCTGCTCCCCGTCACGCAGAAGATCATCTTCCTCGAGGAAGGCGACTGCGCCGAGATGAGCCTCGACGGCCTGCGCATCGTGGAGGCGCGCGGCCGGGCGATCGAGCGGCCGTGGCACCAATCCACCCTCACCGCCGAGGCGGTCGAGCTGGGCTCGTACAGCCACTACATGCAGAAGGAGATCTTCGAGCAGCCGCGCGCCATCGCCGACACCCTCGAGCTCGCCACCAAGACCTCCGAGCTCTCCCCGCACCTCTTCGGCGCCGAGGCGCCGCGCGTGCTGGACGCCGTCGATTCGGTGCTCGTCGTCGCCTGCGGCACGAGCTACCACGCGGGGCTGGTCGCGAAGCAATGGATCGAGTCGCTCGCCGGCATCCGCTGCCACGTGGAGGTCGCGAGCGAATACCGCTACCGCGAATCGGTGCCCGATCCGCGCACGCTCGTGGTGGCCATCTCCCAATCGGGCGAGACCGCCGACACGCTCGCGGCGCTCGAGCACGCGCGCAGCCTCGGCCAGCCGCACAGCCTCGCGATCTGCAACGTCGCGGAATCGGCGCTGGTGCGGGCGACCGAGCTTCGCTTCCTCACGCGCGCGGGCCCGGAGATCGGCGTCGCCTCGACCAAGGCCTTCACCACCCAGCTCGCCTCGCTGCTGCTGCTCGCGATGACGATCGCCAAGCACCGCGGCAAGCTCTCGCGCGCCAAGGAAGCGGAATTGCTCCAGGCGCTGCGCACGCTGCCCTCGGCGCTCACCCGGGCGCTCGATACCGAAGGCGCGGTCACGGATTGGTCGGCGC
This sequence comes from Usitatibacter sp., assembly GCA_036377935.1. GTDB lineage: Bacteria > Pseudomonadota > Gammaproteobacteria > Burkholderiales > Usitatibacteraceae > Usitatibacter. The sequence continues at coordinate 10,590 of DASUXK010000273.1, read as the reverse complement.
AGTTCTCGCTGCGCCGGCACGCCCTCTTCCTCGGGCGTGGCATCCACTACCCGATCGCCATGGAAGGGGCGCTGAAGCTGAAGGAGATCTCCTACATCCACGCCGAGGCGTATCCCGCGGGCGAGCTCAAGCACGGCCCGCTGGCGCTGGTGGACGCGCGCATGCCGGTGGTCGCGATCGCCCCGCGCGGCGCGCTCCTCGAGAAGCTCAAGTCGAACCTGCAGGAAGTGCGCGCGCGCGGCGGCGAGCTCTTCGTGATGGCCGACGAGGACGCGCACATCGAGCCCGGCCCCGGCCTGCACGTGATCCAGATGCCGCCCCACCCGGCGATCATCTCCCCCATCGTGCACACCGTGCCGCTGCAGATGCTCGCCTACCACGCGGCCCTGTGCCGCGGGACCGACGTCGACAAGCCCCGCAACCTCGCGAAGTCGGTGACGGTGGAGTAACGGCAGGAAGGCGGGAAGGCCCCCTTCGCCACCCGGGAGTGCGCCGGGACCTTCGGACGGCAAGAGCCGTCCTCGGTCCCGGGGTGCCGAGTTGGCAGTTCGCGACGGACGCCCGGCCCGAAGGGCTCGCGTGATCCGGCGTGCCCATCGAGGCACTACGGACTGCTCGCTCGGGCGCGGGCGACACACTCCGTCGCGTCCTGCTGCCTACTCGGCGCACTCCAGGGCCAAGCCGGCCCATGAGTACATATGTACCTGTATACTCCCGCCCATGGCCAAGGCGAGATCGATCGAAGTGGAGCGCGTCCAGACGGGCGTGAAGCTCGAGAAGCGCCTGCTCAAGGTGCTGAAGGGCGTGGCGGAATACCACGACATGACGCTGGGCGACCTCCTCGAGGGCATCGTGCTGCACGCCTTCGAGGGCAAGGCCGCCTTCGGTCGGGAGACGCTCGCGCGCATCGCGCAGCTGCGGCAGGTGTACGGGCTGGACCTGCGCGCCGCGGACAGCCATCGCCTCGTCGAGCGGCATGGGCGTGGCTGACGCCTTCCGCGCGCGGCACGAGGAACGCACGGCGTCCTTCACGCTGGAGCTTCCCCTCGCACGCGCGTTCGAGCTCTTCACGCCGCGCGGCGAGAAGGCGTGGGCCGAGGGCTGGGATCCGGAATTCCTGCACCCGCCCGACGGCACGCTGGTCGAGGGCGCGGTCTTCCGGACGCGGCACGGCGGCGAGGAGACGCTCTGGATGGCGATGCGGTGCGACCGCGATGCCGGGGAGGTGGACTACCTGCGCGCGACCCCGGGCTCGCGGATCGCGACAATCCATGTGCGCTGCACGCCGCTCGGCGCCGGGCGCACGAGCGTGGCCGTGCGCTACGCGTTCACCGGGCTCTCCGAGGCGGGCAACGAATGGATCCGGGCGATGGATGAGCCGCGCTACGCGCAGCTCATCGATTCCTGGCGCGCCGCCATCGAGGCGGCGCTTCGCGCTCAGTAGGAAGGCGCGGCGCGCACGCGCCGCAGGATCACGTATCCCAGGAAGCCGAACCCGAAGATCCACGCGATCGACGAATCGGGCGCCGCGATCGAGCGCGGCAGGGCGAGCCAGGCGGGCACGCCCGGGTTGTCGATCTCGGTGCCGACCGCGGAATCGATCGCGCCCACGCCGGCGGGCGCCATGGCCGGGACGGCCGCGCCTTGCGGCGAGTAGACCGCGGGCTGCGCGAGGGCTTCGGGGCCCGCCGCATAGTCCACGGGCCGCACATCCCCCGCGCGGACGAGATCCCGGAACGAGAGCTCGCCGGCCTGGGCCGGCGCGCCGCTCGCGAAGCACGTGAGCGCGGCCGCGTCGCAGCCCTGCGCGTTCGCGGCGAGGGAGCCGGCCGCCGAGGCGAGGCCCATCGCGATCGCCGCGATCCAATTCTTGGTGGTGTTCATGTAGCCTCCGTGCGCTTTCCCTGTCGAGGGGTGCGGCCGCCGTGCGTCGGCGAATGCCGCATCCCCACGCTGCAGGTTAGGCAGCGCACGTGAACAGGGCATGTCAGGCGGCGGCGCGAACATAGTCCACCGTGGGCTGCGCCTGACGGAGCATCATCATCCGCGGCGACTCGACCGGCAGCTCCCGGCGGAAGCAGTAGCCCACGCCGCGCACGGTCTCGAGAAGGTCCTTGTGCCCGGTGGGCTCCAGCGCCTGGCGCAGCCGGCGGATGTGCACGTCGACCGTGCGCTCCTCGACGTACACGTTGTTGCCCCAGATCTCGTCGAGCAGCTGCGCGCGGCTGTACACGCGGCCCGGATGCGTCATGAAGAAGCGCAGCATGCGGAACTCCAGCGCGCCCAGCTCGATGTCGCGGCCGTGGCCCGTGATGCGGCGCGAGGCCGGATCGAGGCGCAGGCCCGCGATCTCCACCACCATGTCCGCGTGCTGCGGGGCGCAGCGGCGCAGCACCGCCTTGATGCGCGCGAGGAGCTCGCGCGGCGAGAACGGCTTGATGAGGTAGTCGTCGGCGCCCGCCTCCAGGCCCGTGATCTTGTCCGACTCCCCGCTGCGGCCGGTGAGCAGGATGATCGGCACGGCCGCCGTGCGCCGCTCGGAGCGCAGCTTGCGGGCGAAGGTGAGGCCCGGCGTGTCGGGCAGCATCCAGTCGAGGACGATGAGCTGCGGGATCGCCGTGTTCACCAGCTGTTCGGCCTGCCGCACGGTGCCCGCGCGCATCACCCTGTAGCCGGCATTCTGCAGGTTCAGCGTCAAAACTTCCTGCAGCTCGGGATCGTCTTCGACGACAAGAATCGTGTTTTCCATGGCGCGGTTCCATTCCGTTCGGGGGAGTTCGTGGGAACCATCGTAGGGCGAGCGCCTTTGTCACGAAGTCAGGCGTGAAATGATTTGCCTGTCGGAACACTCCGTAGGAATGTAGTTCGTTTCCTACAGTGAAATCCGGGGACCGCGACTTTTCCTCGCGATTTCCCGATGGGATCCGTGCGGCCGCGGCGACGAGCGGCCGCAGCCTTACACAATGAAGAAGAAGCGCCTGGTCCTCGCGGACCAGCCTCATGCGCGCGTCTTGCCCCGCTCCCAGTTGGCGCTGAAGCGGCGGGCCGCCTCCCGCATGTGGCGGCGCATGGCCGCGCGGGCGGCGGCCGGGTCGCGCCGGGCGATGGCGCGCGCGATGGCGCGGTGCTCGCGGATCGCCACGCTCCAGAGCGCGGGGGTATCGAAGTGGTGCTCGAGCCGCAGGAAGAGCGGCCCGGTGCGCTGCTGCCACAGCGTCTTCACCACCAGCGCGAGCGCGCTGTTGCCGCTCGCCTCGGCGATGCGCAGGTGGAACTGCCGGTCGGGCGCGAGCGCAACACGCCCGTGGTCGTGCGCCGCGGCCATCGCGTCGATCGCGCGATCGATGGCGCGCACCTGGGCGGGCGAGGCGTTGCGCGCGGCGAGCGCGGCGCACTCCGATTCCACCAGCGCGCGCGCCTCGATGAGCTCGAAGGGGCCCGAATCCGCGGGCAGCTCCGCGTGCGCCGCGCGGCGGTCGCAGACGTAGACGCCGGAGCCCACGCGCACTTCCACGTAGCCCTCCACCTCGAGCGCGATGAGCGCCTCGCGCACCGAGGGCCGGCTCACGCGCAGCTGGCGGGCGAGGTCGCGCTCGGGGGGCAGGCGCTCGCCGGGCCGGTATTCGCCGCGCTCGACGAGCTCCGCGATCTGGTCGGCGATGCGCCGATAGAGGCGGCGGCTGTCGACGGCTTGCAGGGGCATCTGGTAAATTGGTCAGGCCAATCCGGGCCGAGCTTTTCACACGGTCCGTCCCCCGTCAAGCCGATTCCCGGGAGATCCCCGCCATGGCCAACCGACTCCAGGGCAAGCGCGCCCTCGTCACCGCCGCCGGCGCCGGCATGGGCCGCGCCGCCGCGCTCGCGTTCGCCCGCGAAGGCGCGCGCGTTCTCGCCACCGACGTGAACGCGGAGCTGCTGAAGGACCTCGCCGGCAAGGCCGGCATCGAGACCGCGCGCCTCGACGTGCTCGACGACGCGGCGGTGGCGGCCTTCGTCGGGAAGACCGGCGCGGTGGACATCCTCTTCAACTGCGCGGGCTGGGTGCACCAGGGCTCGATCCTCGACTGCTCGATCGAAGACTGGGACCGCAGCTTCGACCTGAACGTGCGCAGCATGTTCGTGACGTGCAAGGCGATGGTCCCGAAGATGGTCGCGGCGGGCGGCGGCGTGATCCTCAACATGTCCTCCGTGCTCGGGGCGGGCAAGGCGGCGCCCAACCGCCTCGCCTATGCCTCGAGCAAGGCCGCGGTGCAGGGCTTCACGCGCGCGCTCGCCCTCGACCACGTGAAGCAGGGCATCCGCGTGAACTGCGTTTGCCCGGGCACCGTGGATACGCCGTCGCTGGGCGAGCGCATCAAGGCGTTCGCCGATCCGGTGCAGGCGCGCAAGGATTTCGTCGCCCGCCAGCCGATGGGCCGCCTGGCCACCGCCGAGGAGATCGCGGAGACCTTCGTGTTCCTGGTTTCCGACGAGTCCTCGTTCATGACCGGGCAGGCGGTGTATGTGGACGGGGGCATGAGCCTGTAAACTCCGTCGTTCCCCGCGCACTGGAGAACGACATGCGACTGCTCCGCTACGGACCGCCCGGCCGCGAGAAGCCCGGCCTCGCCGACAAGGACGGCAACATCCGCGACCTCTCCAAGGTCATCACGCAGATCGACGATGCGATGCTCGCGCCGCGCAACCTCGCGCGGCTCGCGCGCGTGAAGCCGGAGACGCTGCCCGTCGTCCGCGGCAACCCGCGCCTCGGAGTTCCTTATGCGGGCATCAGCAAATTCGTGGCGATCGGCCTCAACTACACGGACCACGCCAACGAGGCGGGGATGCCGATCCCGAAGGAGCCGATCATCTTCATGAAGGCGACCACGTGCCTCACGGGCCCGAACGACGACGTGATCCAGCCGAAGGGATCGACCAAGCTCGACTACGAGGTGGAGCTGGGCATCGTCATCGGCACCAGGGCGCAGTACGTCCCCGAATCGAAGGCGCTGGACTACGTCGCGGGCTATTGCGTGGTGAACGACGTCTCCGAGCGCGACTTCCAGCTCGAGCGCGGCAGCCAGTGGGATCGCGGCAAGGGCTGCGACACCTTCGGGCCGGTGGGCCCCTGGCTCGTCACCACCGACGAGATCACCGACCCCCAGTCCCTCGACGTGTGGCTCGACGTGAACGGCGAGAAGCGCCAGCGCGGCAACACGCGCACCATGATCTTCGGATGCGCGAGCCTCGTCTCGTACGTGAGCCAGTTCATGACGCTCCTTCTCGGCGACATCATCACCACCGGCACGCCGCCCGGCGTCGCGATGGGGATGAAGCCCAGCCCGCAGTGGTTGAAGCCCGGCGACGTGGTGACGCTGGGCATCCAGGGGCTCGGGGACCAACGGCAGAAGATCGTCGCCTTTGCGGGTAAATGACCCAAGCGTGGGTTCCTCGATTCGATGCGGAAGCCCGATGAAACCTGAAGTCCTGCTGATGGGGCCGATGTATCCGCCCACGATGGAGTCGCTCGAGAGCGCGTTCACGGTGCACCACGTGGCGAAGGCGCCGGATCGCGATGCGTTCATCGCCTCGGTGGCCGATCGCATCACCGCGGCCGCGACCACCGCTTTCCGCGGCATGGATGCGGCCACGATGGCGAAGCTGCCGAAGCTCGCGCTCGTCTCGCACTTCGGCGTGGGCGTCGATTCGGTGGACGTGGCGGCGGCGAGCGCGCGCGGCATCAAGGTCACCAATACCCCGGACGTGCTCACCGACGACGTGGCCGACCTCACCATCGCGCTGCTGCTCGCCACGGTGCGGCGTGTTCCGCAGGGCGACCGCTACGTGCGCGAGGGCAAGTGGGCCGAGAAAGTCTTTCCCCTCACGGAGACGATCCAGGGCAAGACGCTCGGGATTGTCGGGCTGGGGCGCATCGGCCGCGCGATCGCGAAGCGCGCCGAGGCGTTCAACCTGCAGATCGCCTACCAGGGGCCGCATCGCAAGTCCGACGTGGCATGGCGGTACTACGAGGATCCGGTCGCCCTCGCCCGCGACGTGGACCTGCTCGTCGCCGCGTGCCCCGGGGGCGAGGCGACGCGCGGCCTCGTGAGCCGCGCGGTGCTGGAGGCGCTCGGCCCGAAGGGCATCTTCGTGAACATCTCGCGCGGCTCGGTGGTCGACGAGCGGGCGATGATCGAGCTGCTGCGCGAGGGCAAGCTCGGCGGTGCGGGCCTCGACGTCTACGAGCACGAGCCGCGCATCGACGAGGCCTTCTTCGCGCTGGACAACGTCGTTCTGCAGCCCCACGTCGGCAGCGCCACCCACGTCACGCGCCGCGCCATGGGCCAGCTCGTCGTCGACAACCTCGCCGCCTTCTTCGCCGGCAAGCCGCTCCTCACGCCCTACAACTAAAACCGGGGACAGACCACATTTATCAAAGTGCGCAACGAATGATTTCGCACTATGGAAAATGTGGTCTGTCCCCGGTTTTAGCGAGCCAGCCGAGGCCTTCGCGCGTGCCGGCCTTCGGGCGGTACTCGCAGCCGATCCAGCCTTCGTAGCCGAGCTCGTCGATGAGGCGGAAGAGGTACGGGTAGTTCACCTCGCCGACGTCGGGCTCGTGGCGCTCGGGCACGCCCGCGACCTGCATGTGCGCGACGCCGCCGAGGTACCGGCGGATCTTCGTCGCGAGGTCACCCTCGACGATCTGGCAGTGGTAGAGGTCCATCTGCACCTTGAGGTTGGGCTCGCCCGCCTCGCGGCACACGGCGTGCGCCTCGTCCTGACGGTTGAGGAAGAAGCCGGGAATGTCGCGCGTGTTGATGGGCTCGATGACGACCGTCACGCCGGTGGAGCGAGCCTCGCGCGCGGCCCACGCGAGGTTCTCCACGTAGGTCGCGCGATGCCGCGCCCGGTCCGCGTCCGGCGCGATGAGGCCCGCCATCACATGCACGCACCGGTTGCCGAGCACGCGCGCGTACCCGAGCGCCGTGCCGATCGAGCGGCGGAACTCCTCCTCGCGCCCGGGGATGGACGCGAGGCCGCGCTCGCCCTTCTCCCAGTCGCCGGGCGGTGCATTGAAGAGCGCCTGCGTGAGGCCGTTGGCTTCCAGCCGCGATCGCAGCTCGCGCGCATCGTGGGCGTACGGAAACAGGAACTCCACCCCGCGGAACCCGTCGCCCGCGGCCGCCGCGAAGCGGTCGAGGAACGGGTGCTCGGTGTACATCATCGTGAGGTTGGCGGCGAATTTCGGCATCGCGCTCACCTCACCATCGCGCGCCGAAGGCGCGGCGCAGCTCGTCGATCGCGTTCTCGTCGAGCGGCTCGGCGCGCCGCCCGGCGAGCGTCCATACCCGCGCCGTCTCCTCGAGCTCCTCGAGCACCGCCATCGCCGCGGCCGGCGTCTCGTGCCAGGCGTTGGGACCGAGGCGGTCGAGCATCACGGCGCGGATCGGCGCCCCGCGCTGCGCCGCCCGCGCGATGGCCGCCGCCACGAGATCGGCGACGCGCGCATCGCCCGGCCGGTGGTACGGGATGCGCGGCACGCGCCCCACCTTCATCACGAAGTACGGCGTCACGGGCGGCAGCAACTCCTCGTCGTTCCACGCGCCGGCGAGCGACAGCGCGACGAGATGGGTCGAATGCGTGTGGATGATGCAGCCCGCGGCGGGATCGGCCTCGTAGATGCGCCGGTGCAGCGCGAGGGTCTTGCTCGGGCGCTCGCCGCCCATCGCGTTTCCCTGGCGATCCACCCTGGCGAGTCGCGCGGGGTCGAGGAAACCCAGGCAGGCGTCGGTCGGCGTGATCAGGAAGCCGTCGGCGAGGCGCGCGCTGATGTTGCCGGCCGTCGCATGCACGTAGCCGCGCGCGAAGAGGCTCGCTCCGACGCGGCACACCTCCTCGCGCAGCCGCGCCTCATCCATCCCGCGGCTCGGCGGCGGCCTCGGGACGCAGCAGCGCGAGCGCCTTCGCGAAGAAGTCCGGCGCGCCGAAGTTGCCCGACTTGAGCGCGAGGTGCATCACGCCGCCCGCGACCGGCGAGAACGCGCTGCACCAGGGCACGCCCGGATCGATCTGCGGCCCGATCCTCAGCCGCTCGACGCCCAGCTCGCGCATCGCCGCGCCCGCGGTCTCGCCGCCCGCGACCACCAGCCGCCGCACGCCCGCCTGCACGAGGCCGCGCGAGACGCGCGCGAGCGCGCGCTCGACGAGCTCGCCCGCCTCCTGCACGCCGAGCCGCGCCTGCACCTCGTTCACCGCCTCCGGCACCGCGGTGGTGTAGACCAGCACCGGCCCGTGGGGCAGGCGCTCGCGCGCCCAATCGAGCGCCTGGCGCACCGGATCGCGGCGGTCGGCGAGCGCGAGGGGATCGAGGCAGAACGCGGCGCCGCCCGCGCGCACGAACTCGCTCACCTGCCCGCGCGTGGCCGTCGAGCAGCTGCCCGAGACGATGGCGGCATGGCCGGTCGCCGGCGGCAGGCGCGAGGCGCGGGCCGTGGGCTCGATGCCGAAGTTCGCCGGCAGCGCGATCGCGACACCCGAGCCCGCGGTGACGAGCGGCATGTCGCGCAGCGCCGGCCCCAGCCGCGCGAGATCGCCGTCGGAGATGGCGTCGACGATCGCCACGCCCACGCGGTCGGCGCGCAGGTCGGCGATGCGGCGCGCGATCGCGGACGGCCCCGCGTCCACGGTCGCGTAGTCGATGAGCCCCACCTTGCGCCCGGTCTGCGCCTGCAGCACGCGCACCAGGTTCGCGTCGGTCATGGGCGTGATCGGATGGTTGCGCATGCCCGACTCGCTTAGCAGCACGTCGCCCACGAAGAGGTAGCCCTTGAACACCACGCGCTTGTTCTCGGGGAACGCCGGGCAGGCGATGGTGAAGTCGGTGCCGAGCGCGGTCATGAGCGCGTCGGTGACCGGCCCGATGTTGCCGCGCGGCGTCGAATCGAACGTCGAGCAGTACTTGAAGTAGATCTGCTTCGCGCCGGAGCGCCGGAGCCACTCGAGCGCGGCCAGCGATTGCGCCACCGCCTCCTTCGCCGGGCAGGTGCGCGACTTGAGGGCGACCACCACCGCGTCGACGTCCTCCTCGAGCGGCGCGTCGGGAATGCCGATCGTCTGCACGACGCGCATCCCGCCCCGGACCAGGTTGTTGGCGAGGTCCGTGGCGCCGGTGGAGTCGTCGGCGATGCAGCCGAGGAGGAGCGCGCTCACGAGGGCAATTCTATGCCGGGAAAGACCTTGATCACCGCCGCATCGTCCTCGGCGCCGTGGCCCGCCGCGCTCGCCTGCAGGAACATCTGGTGCGCCGCGGCCGCGAGCGGCAGCGGGAACTTGCGCGCGCGCGCCGCGTCGAGCACGAGCCCCAGGTCCTTCACGAAGATGTCGACGGCCGAGAGCGGCGTGTAGTCGCCCTCGAGGACGTGCGGCATGCGGTTCTCGAACATCCAGCTGTTGCCGGCGGAGTGCGTGACGACCTCGTAGATCGCCTTCGGATCGACGCCGGCGCGGATGCCGAGCGCCATCGCCTCGGCCGCGGCGGCGATGTGCACGCCGGCGAGGAGCTGGTTCACGATCTTCACGGTGCTGCCCGCGCCCGCCTTCCCGCCCAGCCGGTACACGCGCGCCGCCATGGCATCGAGCACCGCGCCGCACTTCTCGTAGGCCTGCGCGCGGCCGGCGGTCATCATGGTGATCTCGCCTTTCGCGGCGCGCGCCGCGCCGCCCGAGATCGGGGCGTCGAGGTAGAGGAGGCCGAGCGCCTCGAGCCTGCCTTCGAGCGCCGCCGACCATGCCGGGTCGACGGTGGAGCACATGACGAAGACGCTGCCGGGCCGCATGGCGGCCGCCGCGCCCTCCGGACCGAAGAGCACGGCCTCGGTCTGCGCGGCGTTCACCACCACGGAGATCACGATCTCGCAGGCGCGCGCCACCTCCGCGGGGCTGTCGCATGCGACGCCGCCCTCCGCCGCGAACGCGCGCGCGACCTCGGCGCGAACGTCATGCACGTGCACGCGATGCCCGGCACGCCGAAGGCTCGCGGCCATGCCGCCGCCCATGGCGCCCAGCCCGATGAGGCCCACGGGCTTCATGCCCGGGCCGTCTCCACGGTTGCCGCGCCGGCCCCCTCCCGCGCACGCAGGCTCGCGTCGTGCAGCCGCGCGAAGCCGAGCATCGCCACGAGAGAGCCCACCAGCGCCATGAACATGTCCCACTGCGTGTCCCACGGATCGCCCTGCGTGCCGAGGAACTCGTCGGCGCCCTGCCCCAGCGCGAGCGCCGCCGCCCACTCGAGCAGCTCGTAGCTCGCGCTCACCGCCATCGCCACGCAGATCGACAGGAACGCGGCCATGCGCCGGCCGCGCACGTGGCCGCCGCGCAGCAGGATCTCGCGCGCGACGAGCGACGGGACGAATCCCTGCATGAAGTGGCCGATGCGGTCGTAGGGATTGCGCAGGAGGTGGAGGTGCTCCTGGATCCACTCGCCGAGCGGAACGCGCGCGTAGGTGTAGGCGCCGCCGAGGATCAGCACGAGCGCGTGCAGCGCGATGAGGACATAGAGCAGGTCGGTGAGCGGGAAGCGGCGCCGCGTGGCCGCGAGGATCGGCAGTG
>DASUXK010000272.1:0-3484 GCA_036377935.1 Usitatibacter sp. | reverse complement strand
ATCGACATCGTGACCATGGACACGCCGCCCTTGTCCCTCGAAGCTCATCCGTGTTCATCCGTGTTCGTTTGTCGTTCCTCCCACTAGGGGAAACGCGGTGAGCGCAAAGATCACTGAAGTCGCCGCGGCGGTGATCGAGCGGCCCGGGGAGTTCCTCCTCGCGCAGCGGCCCGCGGGCAAGCCCTATCCCGGCTACTGGGAGTTCCCGGGCGGCAAGATCGAGCCGGGCGAGGACGCGCACGCAGCGCTGGTGCGCGAGCTGCGCGAGGAGCTCGGCATCGAGGTGCGCGAAGCGACGCCGTGGATCACGCGCGTCTACGCCTACACGCACGCCACCGTGCGGCTGCATTTCTTCCGCGTCACGCGCTGGGACGGCGAGCCGCGGCCGCTCGAGGACCAGGACATCCGCTGGCAGCGGGCCGGCGCGCCCGACGTGGCGCCGATGCTTCCCGCCAACGCGCCGGTGCTCGCGGCGCTCGCGCTGCCTTCCGTCATGATCGTGTCGAACGCGTCGGCGCTCGGGATCGACGCCTGGGTCTGGCGGCTGGCCGCGCGCCTGGTCGACGAGACGCTGCTCGTGCAGGTCCGCGAGAAGGGCATGGAGCACCAACGCTTGCAGCACCTGCTCTCGCGCACGCTCGCGCGCGCCGAGCCTTCGGGCTCGCGCGTGGTGGTGAACAGCGACTGCGGCCTGTTCCCGCAGGCCGCGGGCGTGCATCTGACGGCGCGCGCCTTGCGCGAGGCAGCGGAGCGGCCGCCCGCCGCGCTGGCGGGCGCGTCGTGCCACGACGCGGCCGAGCTCGATCGCGCGGCGGCGCTCGGCCTCGATTACGCGGTGCTCGGCCCCGTGAAGCCGACCGCTTCGCATCCCGGGGCGCCCGCGCTCGGCTGGGCGCGCTTCGCCGAGCTCGTGCACGACCGGCCCATGCCGGTGTACGCGATCGGCGGCCTCGCGCGCGAGGACCTCGCCGAGGCGCGCCGCCACGGCGCGCACGGCGTGGCGCTGCTCAGCGCGGCGCTGCCCTGAGCGAATCGAGCAGCGCCGCGACCGAGTCCGGCAGGTCCGCGGGCGCCGCGCACAGCGCGTGCGCGCCCGCTTCCGAGAGCTCCTCGCCGCTGCCGTAGCCCCACAGCACGCCCAGCGCGTGCAAGCCGTGGTGCCGCGCGGCGCGCATGTCCGCCCCGCGGTCCCCGATCATGACGCTGCGCGCGGCGTCGAGCCCGTGGCGCGGGATCACGTGCGCGAGGAGATCGCGCTTGTCCTCGCGCGTGCCGTCGAGCTCGCAGCCGTGCACCTCCTCGAAATGCGCGTGCAGCGCGAAGCGCTCGACGATCCGCCGCGCGTAGACGGTGGGCTTCGAGGTCGCGACCATCAGCCGCGCGCCGCCGGCCGAGAGCGCCGCCAGCGTGTCCGCGATGCCGTCGTAGGGCCGGTTCTCGAAGAGTCCGACATCGGCGAAGCGCTCGCGGTAGAGCGCGATCGCGCGTTCCACCGCCTCGCGCGAATCGGTGCCGAGGAGCCGCGCGAGCGAGGCGCGCAGCGGCGGCCCGATCGCGAACACGAGGTCGTCCAGCGGCGGCGGGGCGACGCCCATGCGCTCCAGCGCGTAGGCGATCGAGCGCGTGATGCCCTCGCGCGGGTCCGTGAGCGTGCCGTCGAGGTCGAAGAGGGCGGTGATCATGGGCGCGCGGCGAGCAGCGGCCGCACGTCGAGGCGGCGCGCGAGCTCGCGCGGATCCGGCCGTCGCTGCCAGGGCAGCCGGCCGAGGAGCGGTGCGCCCAGCCGCGTGCGCAGCGTCTCCACGTTCTCGTCGGGAACGAGCATCTCCGGATCGATGGCGTTCGCGATCCATCCGGCGAGGGGAAGCCCGGCGGCCTCGATCGCGCGCGCGGTGAGCAGCGCGTGGTTGAGGCAACCCAGGCGCAGGCCCACCACCAGCACGGCGGGAAGCCCCACGGCGCGCGCGAGATCCACGGTATCGAGGTCGTCGCCGAGCGGCACCATGAATCCGCCCACGCCCTCGACGACGAGGAAGTCCTCGGCGGGAACGCCTTCGAGCGCGCGCACGACCGGCTCGAGCGAGATGCGCCGGCCCTCCCGCGCGGCGGCGATGTGCGGCGACATCGGATCGCGCAGCAGGATCGGCGTCACGCGGTCGAGCGCCTCGAGCCCGAGCCCGGCCGCCTCCAGGAGCGCGAGGCTGTCTTCGTTCACGGGCCGGCCCTCGCGCCCCTCGGCGCCCGCCGCGATCGGCTTCATCGGCGTCGCCTTCTCGCCCGCCGTACCCAACGCGTGGACGAGGGCGCTCGAGGCGACCGTCTTGCCGACGCCGGTGTCCGTGCCCGTCACGAAGATCCCGCGCCTCAACGCGCCATCCTCGGATGGAAGTCGACGATGGCCCGCCCATCGGCGGTGCGACGCGGCGCGGCGCGCCAGGCGTGCCCATAGACCACTTCGTAGGTCGCGGGCAGCGCGCCGTCGCGGCGCATCGCTTCGTAGCGCTGCGCCATGCGCCGCCAGGTTCCGCGACCGCCGAGTCCTCGCGCGCGGCCCGGAAGGACGTTGCGCCCTCCGCCGCCGCGCAGGTCGGCGGCGAGCGCCTCCACCGTCGAATACTCCAGCGTGATCGTCTCCATCTCCATCACCGGGTCGGCGAAGCCGGCGGCGACGAGCGCGTCGCCCAGGTCGTGCATGTCCACGAAATCGTTCACGTGCGCCCCGGGGCCCGCCGCCGCGAACGCGGCGCGCAGCTCCTTCAGCGTGTCCGGCCCGTAGGTCGAGAAGAGGAAGAGCCCGCCCGTCTCCAGCACGCGCGCCGCCTCGGCGAACACCGCCGCCGGCTCGCACCATTGCAGCAGCAGGTTCGAGAACGCGAGGCCCGCGCAGCCGGCGGCGAGCGGCAGCCGCTCGGCATCGGCGCACGCGAGGAGCGGCGTGGAAGCGAGCGCGCGCCGCCACCACGGCGAGCGCGCGCGAGCCCGGCGCAGCATGGGCAGCGCGTGGTCGATCCCCACGAGCGGCGCATCGGGGTAGCGCTTGCGCAGCGCGTCGAATGCCGCGCCCGTTCCGCAGCCCAGGTCGATCACGCGCCGCGGCGCGATGCGGATCGGATCGAGGTGCTGGAGGAGCCGCTCGCCCACCTCGCGCTGCAGCACCGCGTGCTCGTCGTAGCTCGAGGCCGCGCGCGAGAACGAGCGGCGCACCGCGCGCTTGTCGGGCCGTTCCGGCATCGGGCGCGACACGGGCTCAGGCGAGGGATTCGGCGAGCGCCTGCGCGAGCCGCTCGACATCCGCGCGGGCGTGGGCCGCCGAGAGCGACACGCGCAATCGCGACGTCCCCTTCGGCACCGTCGGCGGGCGGATCGCGGGGACGAAGAGGCCGCGATCGGCGAGGCGCGCCGAGACCTCGAGCGCACGCTCCGCGCTGCCCACGATCACGGGCTGGATCGCGGTCTGCGAGGGCGTCACCGGAACGCCGAACGT
>DASUXK010000271.1:0-3474 GCA_036377935.1 Usitatibacter sp. | reverse complement strand
GCTCGACGATCGGATCGGCCTTACCCCCAGAAGGCACGTAGTCGCCCTTGGCGGGGTCGAGGCGCAGGATGTCCTTTCCGACCTTCTTGTAAAAGCCGGCGCCGGTCTTCTGACCGAGCGCGCCTTTCGCGATCAGCCCGGCCAGCACCTTCGGCGTCGCGAAGTGTGGATAGAACGGATCGCTGCGCAGGTTGTCCTGCATCGTCTTGACGACGTGCGCCATCGTGTCGAGGCCCACCACGTCGGCCGTGCGGTAGGTCGCGCTCTTGCCACGGCCGATCGCAGGCCCTGTGAGCGCGTCCACCTCGTCGAACGGCAGCTTGAACTGCTGCGTGTGGTGCATCGTCGCGAGCATCGAGAAGACGCCCACGCGGTTGGCGACGAAGTTGGGCGTGTCCTTGGCGCGCACCACGCCCTTGCCGAGCGTGGTGGTGAGGAAGGACTCGAGCCGGTCGAGGATCGCGGGATCGGTCTCCGCGGTCGGCACCAGCTCCACCAGCCGCATGTAGCGCGGCGGGTTGAAGAAGTGCACGCCGCAGAAGCGCCGGCGCAACGCCGGGGGCAGCGTCTTCGAAAGCTCGGTGATGGAAAGCCCGGAGGTGTTGGTGGCGAAGATCGCGCCGGGCGCGATGTGCGGCGCCACCTTCTCGAAGAGCGCCTTCTTCCAGTCCATGCGCTCGCTGATCGCCTCGATCACGAGGTCGCATTCGGCGAGGAGCGGGAGGTGCTCGTCGTAGTTCGCCGGGACGATCTGCTGCGCGACGGATTTCGTGGCGAGCGGCGCGGGCTCGAGCTTCGCGAGGCCCTCGATGGCCTTGCGGGCGTTGGCGCTCTTGTCGCGGCCGTCGGCGGCGAGCTCGAAGAGGTACGGCTTCACGTTCGCGTTCGCGAGGTGCGCGGCGATCTGCGCGCCCATCACCCCGGCGCCCAGCACCGCGGCGCGGCGCACGAGCATGCGCCCCTCCGTGGATTGGGGGCCGGATCCCTCCTGCGGCCGGGACGCGCGTTCGCCGGGGCGCAGCCTGGGCTCGAGGGTCGTATCGCTCATGTCACACCTCCACGATGCCGTCCGCGGGCGGGACGGGGCGCGGCCGGCGATGCTCGTCCACCGCGACGTAGGTCAGTTGCGCTTCGGTCACCCGCACGACCTGCTTCTTCCCCTCCCGGCGCCGCTCCGCGAACACCTCGACGTCGACGGTGATCGAGGTGCGGCCGACCTTGAGCACGCGCGCGTAGAAGCTCACCAGGTCGCCCACGTACACGGGCTCCTGGAAGACGAAGGAATTCACGGCGACGGTGACGATGCGGCCCTGGGCGCGCTCCCACGCGGGAACGCTGCCGGCGATGTCGACCTGGGACATGACCCAGCCACCGAAGATGGTGCCGTGGGCGTTGGTGTCGGCCGGCATCGGAACGATGCGGAGCACGGGCTGTTCGCCCTCGGGAAGCGTCGCCATCGGAGCGGGAGGATACCGGATGTTTCAAACGTGCGTTTGAATACTACTCCGGATCGCGGAAGCGCGCAGCTGGCGGGGCCCCTGCCCGAACCTCACGACATCAGAAAATCGCGCTGGGCGAGGATTCGACCGCCGCCTCGAGCCTGCATGCGCAAGCGGAGGCGCTCTTCGACGCGATGCGCGTGTTCAAGCTGGAGAAGCCGGTTGCGCCGGAAGCGGCCTGGCCGCTAGCGGCAGGTGGGCGTCTGCGCCGCGGCGGCGAAGCGCGCGATGGGCGCGGTGACGGTCTTGCCGTCGAGCGTATACGAAAGGGAGCCGTTCTCGCCGTCTGCGAAGCGCACCGAGAGCGTGCCCGCGGCGCTCACGGCGACGGGGCTCCAGGGCCCCGCGCCCGGCGCCGCGCCCCGCGTGCGATAGAGCGTGCCCGCATAGCCGCCCTCGCCGTCGTCGCGCACGTCGGAGGCGACGAGCCAGCGCGCCTGGCCGGAGCCATCGTAGACGAAGAGCACCGCGAAGAGCACGTCGCCCTGGTGCGCGAGGGCGAGGCCCCACCCCGATTGCGCGGGATTCCACCAGAGCCCCTGGTAGTTGCGATCCCCCGCGCGGCTCTCGCTCGTGAGTCGGCAGGCCGCGGGGCCTCCGGGGCCGAAAGCGATAGGCTCGAGCGCCTTCGTCACGGTGGCGCCGTCGACGATGTAGGTCACGGTCGCCGACCGCGCGCCGTTGAAGGCGACGCTCATGCGCCCGACGGGAACGGCCGAGGCGCCCGACCACTCGCGCGCGTCGAACGCCGGGCCCGACGTGCGATAGAGGACGCCCGAGTACGTATCCGCCGATTCCTCGAGGAGCGCCGAAGCGCTGAGCCAGGCGGGATTGCCATCGGCGCCGTAGGAGAAGAGCGTCGCGACGACCACGCCCTGCTCCTCGTCGAGCGAAAGGCCCCATCCCGGCTCCGCGGGATCCGCCCAGAGGCCCGAATGGTTCGCCGCGCCGCGCTGCGCGCTCAGGTACGGGGCGAGCGCGGGCCACGCGCGGTCGAAGCGCGAGTACACGTCGAACGCGTTGGGCGGCGCGCCGGTGCAGGCGCTCACGCCGCCGTAGAGCGTGCCGCGCAGGAGGTAGTCGCGCCGCGGGCCCGCCGCCTCGGTGAAGAGCCCCGAGCCGCTGCTGCCGCTTTCGGTGACGCCCATCGACCAGGTGACGCGCAGGAAATCGTCGGCGGGGTTGTACGCGGCGACGCCCTCGCTCACCTTCTTCACGCCGCCGCCGGGATGGTGGATGCCGACGCCCTCCATGCCGGGATCGATCGGGCTCGAATCCCAGCCCGAGTACACCGCGCCCTCGGGAGGCGTGTCGTTCAGGCGCAGCAGCGTCGCGTCGCGCGCCTTGTCCGTCACGAGCAGTTGCGCGCCGCCGGACAGCTGCACGCCGGACACGCTTCCGTCCGAGCCGCAGGTCGACTGCTGGTAGAACCACAGCGTCGCCACGCTCGCCGCCGCCTCCTCGTCGTGCACGCAATGCGCGGCCGTATAGAAGTACGGTGCGAACGATCCGTCGCCGGAATTGAGCAGCGTGCCGGTGCATGCCCACACGTAACCGTCGCTCACGTAGGTCATGCGCGCGACCGACGATCCGGCGCGATCCAGCGCCTCGTCGCCGGAAGCGGCGCACGCGAAGTCGACTTCGCAGCTTCCGGCCGCATCCCCGCTCGCGTCCTTCTCGAAGCCCGCATGGGACGGATCGGCGATGTGGTCGGCGATGCGCGCGAGCGCGACGGAAAGAGCGGCCGCGCTCGCGCCCGGCGCGAAGAGCTCGACGACGATCGCATCGCCCGCGATGACGGGGCTCCATGCGCGCCCCGACGCCGGCAGCGCCGCCTCGATGGCGCGCGAAGGATCGCTCGCCGGCGCGTAGCGCACCGTCGCGCCGCGCGGCGCATGGGCGATGGCGAGCTCGATGCGCAGCGCGCGCGCGCCATCCACCGAAACGCGCCATTGCGCCGCCCGGCCTCCCTCGA
>DASUXK010000270.1:0-2594 GCA_036377935.1 Usitatibacter sp. | reverse complement strand
CGACAGGCGCTCCTCGAGGAGCGGCAGCTCGGGGAAATCCGTGGCCGAAGCGATCGGCACGTCGAGCTGGTCGGCGAGCGCGTCGGCGAGATCGCGACCCGAGACCATGCCGAGCCGCTGCAGGATGACGCCGAGCTTCTCGTGCGATTCGCCCTCCTGGAGCTTCAGGGCGCGCTCCAGGTTCGCCGGGTCGAGCTTGCCGCGCTCGACGAGGATCTCACCGAGGCGCTTGGGCAATGGGGGGGGTTCCGAAGCTAAGCATTTGAAAAGTATAACGTCCCGGGGACAAAAAAAGCGGGCAGGTTTGCCTGCCCGCCCGAAACGGCCTCTAGACCGCAATCACATTGGCGCGGGTTTGAGCGGGCCGCGGCGTAAAAAGTTCCTACAAAGTCGCGGCATCTTCGCTGACGCGGTCGCCGGGCGCAAAAAAACGGGCCCCGGAGGGCCCGTCGAAAACCGCGGGCCGCGAGCGGCCCCGGCCTCACATGTTGTACGCGCTCTCGCCGTGCTCCGTGACGTCGAGCCCCTCGCGCTCCTTGTCCTCGGGCACGCGCAGGCCGAGGGTCGCGTCCACGATCTTGTACGCGACGAACGCGACGACCGCGGACCACGCCACGGTGAGCCCGACCGCCTTCGCCTGGATCCAGAGCTGCGCGAGGTAGCCGGGATAGCCGGTCTTGCCCGTCACCCAGTCCGTCACGAGTCCCGGGCCGCCGAGGTCCGGCGAGTTGAAGATGCCCGTCATGAGCGCGCCGAGGATGCCGCCCAGCGCGTGCACGCCGAAGACGTCGAGCGAGTCGTCGACGCGCAGCAGGCGCTTCAGCCCGTTCACGCCCCACAGGCACACGATCCCCGCGGCGATGCCGATCGCGAAGGCGCCGGGAATGCCCACGTTGCCCGCGGCCGGAGTGATCGCGACCAGCCCCGCGACCGCGCCGGAGGTGGCGCCCAGCATCGAGGGCTTCCCCTTGAGCGCCCACTCCGCGAACATCCACGAGAGCACGGCGCACGCGGTGGCGAGGTACGTGTTCATGAACGCCAGCGCCGCCGATCCGTTCGCCTCGAGCGCCGAGCCCGCGTTGAAGCCGAACCATCCGGTCCACAGCAGCGCCGCGCCGATCATCGTCATGGGCAGGTTGTGCGGCGTGAGCGCCTCCCGCCCCCAGCCCACGCGCCGGCCGATCACGTAGGCACCGACGAGGCCCGCCACGCCCGCGTTGATGTGCACCACGGTGCCGCCCGCGAAATCGAGCGCGCCCCATTGCCACAGCAGCCCCGCCTTCGCGTTCTGGGCGTCCACCACGCTCGCCGCCGTGTAAGCGTCCGGTCCCGGCCAGTACCACACCATGTGCGCGACGGGCGTGTACGAGAACGTGAACCAGATGACGATGAAGAGCAGCACCGCGGAGAAGCGCGCGCGCTCGGCGAAGGCGCCGAGGATCAGGCAGCAGGTGATCGCGGCGAACGTGGCCTGGAACGCGACGAACACCAGCTCCGGCAGCGGCGTGCCTTTCGAGAAGGTCGCCGCCATCGAGTCGGTGGCGCCCTTGAGGAAGAGCCGGTCGGTGAGGCTGCCGAAGAAGGCGTTGCCCTCGGTGAACGCGAGGCTGTAGCCGTACACGCACCAAAGCACCGTCACGAGCGAGAACACCACGAAGACCTGCATCAGCATGGAGAGCATGTTCTTCGCGCGCACCATGCCGCCGTAGAAGAGCGCGAGGGCCGGCACGCTCATCATCAGCACGAGCGCGGTGGAGACCAGCATCCACGCGACGTCGCCCTTGTTCGGCACGGGGGCGGCCGCGGCCTGCGCGAAGGCGCTTGCGGCGAAGCC
The DNA here is from genome assembly GCA_036377935.1 of Usitatibacter sp. GTDB lineage: Bacteria > Pseudomonadota > Gammaproteobacteria > Burkholderiales > Usitatibacteraceae > Usitatibacter. The sequence continues at coordinate 760 of DASUXK010000270.1, read as the reverse complement.
GAGTCCCGCGGCGAGCGCCGCGGCGGGAAGGATCCGTTTCATCTTGTCGTTCCTTTCAGAGGGCTTCGGCGCCGGTCTCGCCGGTGCGGATGCGCACGACCTGCTCGAGGTCGAAGACGAAGATCTTCCCGTCGCCGATCTTCCCGGTCCGGGCGCTCTTCTCGATCGCCTCGATCGCGCGCTCGACGAGCGCGTCGGCGAGCGCGGCCTCGACCTTCACCTTGGGCAGGAAATCGACGACGTACTCCGCGCCGCGGTAGAGCTCGGTGTGGCCCTTCTGGCGCCCGAAGCCCTTCACCTCGGTGACCGTGATGCCCTGCACCCCGATCGCCGAGAGCGCCTCGCGCACCTCGTCGAGCTTGAACGGCTTGATGATGGCGGTGACCATTTTCATCGCGGCCTCCTCAGAACGCGCGCGACCAGGACGCGAAGCCGACCACGCGGTCGCGGCTCCAGTCCCGGCCCTTCACGGTGTAGAGCTCGCTCGTGGCGTCCGTGCCCTTGTAGTAGGCGCCGACGTTGAATCCGTTGCCGAAGTCGTAGGTGGCCCCGGCCTTCCACACGGTGTACGAGAGCTCGCCGTTGTCGAACCCGCTCGGCTGCGTGCCCTTGTAGCGCTGGTGGCCGAGCACGCCGTTCAGCGCGAGCGAGGGCAGCATCGGCAACGGATAGTTGAGGCCGAGCTCGATGTAGTCGGAGCCACTGCTCCGCGGCACGCCGAAGGTGTCGTTGAACGAATGCGAGTACTTGAGGGAAGCGA
>DASUXK010000269.1:0-2900 GCA_036377935.1 Usitatibacter sp. | reverse complement strand
CGCCGATCGTGCGCGGCGAGGCGGTGAACACTGCGACGACGTACGGCTACGACCGCGTCACGTTGATGCAGGAGACCAAGACCACGCTGTGCAACATCGAGCGGGCGTAAGGAGACCACCATGGCGAGAATGAAATTCATCTGTGACGCCGAACGCTGCATCGAATGCAACGGCTGCGCGACCGCGTGCAAGCAGGAGCACGAGGTGCCCTGGGGCGTGAACCGGCGCCGACTCGTGACGCTGAACGACGGCGTGCCGGGCGAGCGCTCCATCTCGGTCGCGTGCATGCACTGCACCGACGCGCCCTGCATGGCGGTGTGCCCGGTCGATTGCTTCTACCGGACCGAGGACGAGATCGTCCTGCACGACAAGGACCTGTGCATCGGCTGCGGCTACTGCTACTACGCGTGCCCGTTCGGCGCGCCGCAGTTCCCGCAGGCGGGCGCCTTCGGCCTGCGCGGCAAGATGGACAAGTGCACGTACTGCGCGGGCGGCCCCGAGGAGAACAACTCCGTCGAGGAATTCCGCAAGTACGGCCGCAACCGCATCGCCGAGGGAAAGCTGCCGCTGTGCGCCGAGATGTGCTCCACCAAGGCGCTCATGGCCGGCGACTCCGCGGTGATCGCGAAGATCTACAAGACCCGCGTCGTCACGCGCGGCAAGGGCGAGGAGCTGTGGGGCTGGCACACGGCCTACGGCGGAAGCGACAAGGTGTCGGACAACCTGGGAGCGAAGGCATGAAGATCCCCGCGCTCATGATGGCCGCGGCGGCGCTCGCGCTGGCCGCCTGCCACGAGATTCCGCAGGATGCGGCCAAGCCCTACGCCGGCAAGGAGGACGTGAAGCCCTACGCCGGCGACATGTTCAAGGGCGACAAGCAGAAGTTCGAGACCGCGCTCACCGAGCGCGCGGAGCACTCGAACGAGTACCTTCGAACCGGCGCCGCGCAAAAATAAACAGGAGGATCCACCATGTTCCGTAGCCATGCGAGCCGCATCGCCGCGTTGATCCTCGGGGCGGCCCTCGCGCTGCCCTTCTCGACGGCGTTCGCGCAGTCGCCCGCGGCGCCCACCACCGCGCCCACCAAGGGCGAGGACGTGAAGCACAACGCGCCGCCCGAGGTCGCGCGCCCGACGGCCGAATCGCCGCCGGGGGCGGGCCAGGCGTCCACCGCCGTCCCCGGGTGGAACAACCCGCCGGCCAACTGGAAGCAGCTGAGCGAGCGGCCGCAGTACGCGTCCCTTCCGGGATCGGAGAAGAACGTCCTCATCCAGGGATCGGGGCGCGAGTGGCGCGCCCTTCGCAACGGGCCGCTCACGCAGATCGGCGGGTGGCTGATCGTGATCGTGCTCGCCGCGATCATCGTCTTCTACCTGATCAAGGGGCCGATCCGGCTGAAGAACGCACCCACGGGCCGCCTCATCGAGCGCTTCAACGCGGTGGAGCGGGCGGCGCACTGGACGATGGCGATCAGCTTCGTGTTCCTGGCGCTCACCGGCATCGTGATGTTCTTCGGCAAGTACATCATCCTGCCGTGGCTGGGCTACACCGCGTTCGCGTGGCTCACCGTCGTCTCGAAGAACATCCACAACTTCGTGGGGCCGCTCTTCATCTTCGCGATCGTCGTGGGTTTCCTCATCTTCGTGAAGGACAACCTGCTCCGGTCGCACGACTGGAAGTGGATCACGAGCTTCGGCGGCATGTTCTCGGGCCACGAGGTCCCGTCCGGCCGCTTCAACGGCTTGGAGAAGATGTGGTTCTGGGGCGGCGTCACGATCCTCGGCATCGTCATGGCGGTGACCGGGCTGATCCTCGACTTCCCGAACTGGAACCAGGTGCGCGAGTCGATGCAGACCGCCAACGTGATCCACGTGATCGCGGCGGTGCTCTTCATCTGCGCAAGCTTCGGCCACATCTACATGGGCACGATCGGCATGGAGGGCGCCTACCGCGCCATGCGCGACGGCTACGTGGACGAGGAGTGGGCGAGGGAGCACCACGCCATCTGGTACGAAGAGGTGAGGCAGGGCAAGCGCCCGGAGAAGATCTCGGGCGTTCAACCCCAACCGGCCGCGGGAGACGACTGACATGAGCACGCGCATCCATACGGCCGGCCTCGCCGCCGCGCTGATCCTCGCCTGCACCGCCGCCGTCGCGAAGCTTCCGCCGCCCCCGCCGATGGACCCGGCCGCGAAGGAAGCGGCCGATGCCAAGAAGAAGGCGGCCGCCGAGAAGGCGAAGGAGGAGCTCATGGCCGCCGAGGAGCGCACCGTCAAGAACTACCAGGCGAACATGCGCAAGGAAGGCAAGCCCATCCCGAAGGCGCAGCCGGTCAACGGCACTTCCGCGCCGCCCAAGGGCGGGGAGAAGAAGCCGCAGGCCAACACGCGCAAGGCGGCCGTCAAGGGAAGGTAACCCTCGCGGCGGCCGCCCGGCCGCCGCGTTCTCACCAGGTGTAGCGCACCGTGTAGCGCACGACCGCTTCCCCCTTCGGAGCGATCCGGACCGGGAAGTCGATCGTGCGCGCGTCCTCCTTCGTGTAGTCGTGCGTGCGCCGCACGATGCTCCAGTTGCTCCAGCGGTAGAGGTTCTCGCGCACCACGACGGCGACGGTCTCGTCGGGCTTCTGGTTGCGCACGCGCACCTCGATGTCCTCCTCCATCCAGCGCGCGGCGCTGTCGACGCGGAAGTCGAGCTGGCGGCGCTCGCCCACCACGTCGAACGCCGAGCCCAGCGCGAGCTGCACCGTCTCGTCGCGCGCCGTATGGTCGATCGTGTCCTCGCCGATGAACTCCAGCGCGCCGTCCGCCTCGTCCGCGCGCGAGACGCGCACGCGCCCCGCGGGCAGCGGCACGCCGAGGCCGTTGGCCTGCGCGTTCTTCATGCGCAGGTAGACGTCC
>DASUXK010000268.1:0-11516 GCA_036377935.1 Usitatibacter sp. | reverse complement strand
TCTGTGTTCATCCGTTTTCATCTGTGGTTCCTGATGGATCCCCGCGCTCGCGGGAATGACGATCAACCGGCGAGCAGCGCCTCGACGGTCTCGCGGTAGATGCGCGCGAGCGGCTCGATCTCCTCGATCGCCACCGCCTCGTTCATCTTGTGGATCGAGCGGTTCACCGGCCCGAACTCGGCGACCTCCGGGCAGATCTCGAAGATGAAGCGGCCGTCGGAGGTGCCGCCGGTGCAGTTCACCTCGGGCCGCACGCCGGTCACGCGCTCGATCACGCCGGAGAGCGTATCGACCAGGCGCCCGCGCGGCGTGAGGAAGGGCTTGCCGCCGAGCGTCCAGTCGATCGAGTACTCGAGCCCGTGGCGATCGAGGATCTGCGCGACGCGCGACTTCAGCGACTCCGGCGTGCTCTCGGTGGAGAAGCGGAAGTTGAAGTCCACCTGCAGCAGCCCGGGGATGACGTTCTGCGCGCCGGTGCCCGCGTGGATGTTGGAAACCTGCCAGGTCGTCGGCGGGAAGTACTCGTTGCCGCGATCCCACTCGGTCCGCGCCATCTCGGCCAAGGCGGGAGCGGCGAGGTGCACCGGGTTCCTGCCGAGCTGCGGATAGGCGACGTGGCCCTGCACGCCCTTCACCCACAGGCGCCCGGTGAGCGAGCCGCGCCGGCCGTTCTTGATGGTGTCGCCGAAGCGCTCCGCCGACGAGGGCTCGCCGACGATGCAGTAGTCGATGCGCTCGCCGCGGCGCTTGAGCGCTTCCACGACCCGCACCGTGCCGTCCACCGAAGGGCCTTCCTCGTCGGAGGTGATGAGCAATGCGACGGTGCCGGGATGCGAAGGATTCGCGCGCACGAGCTCCTCGGCGGCCACGACGAACGCGGCGATCGAAGTCTTCATGTCCGCGGCACCGCGCCCGTAGAGGCGCCCGTCGCGCACGGTCGGCACGAAGGGATCGGTGGTCCACTGGTCGAGCGGGCCCGTGGGCACGACGTCGGTGTGCCCCGCGAGCGCCACGACGGGGCCGCCCTCGCCGTGGCGGATCCAGAGGTTGGTGACCTCGCCGCACACCATCGTCTCCGGACGGAAGCCGAGCGGGGCGAGGCGCTCGACGATGAGCCGCTGGCAGCCTTCGTCGGCGGGCGTGACGGACTTGCGGGCGATGAGCGCCTGGGCGAGCTCGAGGGTCGCGTTCTTCAATCGATGCGGGAGATGCGGGAAGGAATCAGGTTCGGGAAGCGGGCGCAGCGCCCGGCACGCGGCGCGCGACCACGGGCCCCGCGCGCTCCTCGACGTAGCGGCGCAGCGCGGGCTTCGCGCCGAGGAAGAAGTACGCCTCCGCGCAGACGAAGAGCGGCCCGATGAGGAGCTGGCGCACGTCGTCGAAGAACGCGGGCTTCATGCCCTCGAAGCGGTGGCCGAGGAACTGCAGCGCCCAGCCCGCGACGAACAGCGCGCCGGCCGCGCCGAGCGCGCCGCCCGTGCCCCAGCGCGCGATCGCCTCGCTCGCCGCCGCGCAGGCCGCGAAGAGCGCGACCGCCAGGGTGACGCCGAGGACGAAATCGAGGCGGAAGTAGTAGGCGCACGCGGCGAGCGAGGCGACCGCGGCGAGGGTGATCTCCACGGAGCCCAGCCGGATCGAGACGCAGGCGAGCGCGATCACGACCGCGAGCACGATCATCGGGATCCCGACGAAGTGCGTCGCGATGTTGCGGCGGTCGCGGTGGTACGCCGCGTACTGCGCGAGGTTGTCCCCGACCGTCTTCACGCGCCCTACAGCCTCTCCTCGGATTCCTCGGTGATCTTGAACTCGCCGAAGGAGGGCGCGCCGGGCCGCGAGGGCGACGAGGGCTGCTTCGCGCGCTCGGCCATCGCCGGCATGATCCCGGAGTTGCCGAGCAGCAGCCCGAGGTTGGTCGCCGAGTCCGCGTTCGCGAGCGCCTCGTCGGTGGAGATCTTGCCCTGGCGCACCAGCCGGAAGAGGTCCTGCTCGAAGGTCTGCGAGCCGGGCGACATGCTCTTCTCCATCGCCTCCTTGATCTCGGTGATCTCGCCCTTCTCGATGAGCTCCTGGATGTTGCGCGTGTTGAGGAGCACCTCGACCGCCGGGACGCGCTTGCCGTCCACGGTCTTCACGAGGCGCTGGGAGATCACGGCCTTCAGGCACACGGAGAGGTCCTGCAGCAGCATCGGGCGCACTTCCAGCGGGAAGAAGCTGATCACGCGGTTCATCGCCTGGTAGGCGTTGTTGGCGTGCAGCGTCGCGAGGCACAGGTGGCCCGAGAGCGCGTAGGTGAGCGCCATGCGCATCGTCTCGAGGTCGCGGATCTCGCCGATCAGGATGCAGTCCGGCGCCTGGCGCATGGCGTTCCTCAGCGCGTCGTGGAACGTGCGCGTGTCGTTGCCCACCTCGCGCTGGTTGAAGATCGACTTCTTCGGCGTGAAGACGTACTCGACCGGGTCCTCGATGGTGAGGATGTGGCCCGCCTGCACGGAGTTCCGGTAGTCGAGCATCGAGGCGAGCGTGGTGGACTTGCCCGAGCCGGTGGCGCCCACCACGAGGATGAGGCCGCGCTTCTCCATCACGAGCGTGGAGAGCACCGGGGGCAGCGAGAGATCCGCGATCTTGGGGATGTCCGAGGTGATGAAGCGGATCACCGTGGAGACCGCGCCCTTCTGCCAGAACATGTTCACGCGGAAGTTGCCCAGGCCCGGCATCGGCTTCGAGAAGTTGAGCTCGAGCTCCTTCTCGAAGGTCTCGATCTGCGAGGGCGTGAGCATCTCGTAGGCGATCTTCTTGCAGGTCTCCGCGTCCATCGACTGCGGGTTGACCGGCATGATGTTGCCCTGGATCTTGATGCTGATCGCCGAGCCCGCGGAGATGAAGATGTCCGAGGCCTTCTTCTCGGCCATCAGCTGCAGGAGTTTCTCGATGAACATCGGTGCGCCCCCCAGGTTTAATCGCCCCTCAGCAACTCGTTGATGCCCGTCTTGGCGCGGGTCTTCGCGTCCACCTGCTTGATGATCACGGCGCAGTAGAGACTATACCGGCCATCCCCCCCGGGCAAGCTGCCCGGAACGACCACGCTGCCGGGCGGAACCGACCCGTAGGACACCTCGCCGGTCGCGCGGTTGTAGATCTTGGTGCTCTGGCCGATGTAGACGCCCATCGACACCACCGAGCCCTCGCCCACGATCACGCCCTCGACGATCTCGCTCCTCGCGCCGATGAAGCAGTGGTCCTCGATGATGGTGGGATTCGCCTGCAGCGGCTCCAGCACGCCGCCGATGCCCACGCCCCCCGACAGGTGCACGTTCCTGCCGATCTGCGCGCAGGAGCCGACGGTGGCCCACGTATCGACCATGGTCCCCTCGTCCACGTAGGCGCCGACGTTCACGTAGGACGGCATCAGGACCGCGTTCTTCGCGATGAACGCGCCGTGGCGCGCGGCGGCCGGCGGCACCACGCGGTAGCCGCCCGCCTCGAAGTCCGCCTGGGTGTAGCGCGCGAACTTGGAGTCGACCTTGTCGAAGTAATGCGTGTAGCCGCCCTGCATGATCTCGTTGTCGCGCAGGCGGAAGGACAGCAGCACCGCCTTCTTGATCCACTGGTGCGTGACCCACTGGCCGTTTCGTTTCTCGGCCACGCGCAGTTGCCCCGCATCCAGCGCGGCGAGCACTTTCGCGACGGCGTCCTTCACTTCGGATGGCGCGGAGGCCGGGGAGAGCTGGGCACGGCGCTCGAAGGCGTCGTCGATCACGTTCTGCAGGGTCGGGATGGCGATGTCGGTCATGGACGTGCGGCGCCGGCGGCGGCCGGCGCGCGTTGCTCGATGAATCGTCGGATGCGGCTGGCGGCCTCGCGCGTCTCCTCGACGGTCGAGACGAGCGCCATGCGCACGTAGCCGCGGCCGGGGTTGCCGGCGTCGGTGTCGCGCGCGATGTAGCTGCCCGGAAGGACCGTCACGTGCGCGGCGCGGAAGAGATCGCGCGTGAAGGCGAGATCGTCCCCGGCCTGGGGACCGCCGGGGCGGGCTGTGCCCACGGGCGTCCAGAAGTAGAACCCCGCCTCGGGCATGGTGAGCGGCAGCACCGGGTTCACGCGCTCGTAGAACGAGGCGAACTTCTCCCGGTAGAGGCGGCGGTTCTCGATCACGTGCGCCTCGTCGTTCCACGCGGCGATGGAGGCGAGCTGGATCGCGTTGCTCATCTGCGAGCCGTGGTAGGTGCGGTAGAGGACGAAGCGCTCGAGGATCGCGCGGTCGCCGGCGGCGAAGCCCGAGCGCAGCCCCGGCGCGTTGGAGCGCTTGGACAGCGAGCCCATGACGACCAGCCGCGGCCAGCCCTCGCGGCCGAGCATGCGCGCCGCGGCGAGCGCGCCCAGCGGCGGCTTCGCCTCGTCGAAGTAGAGCTCGCCGTAGCACTCGTCGGAGACGATCGTGAAGCCGTGGCGGTCCGAGAGCGCGAAGAGCCGCTTCCACTCGTCGAGCTTCATCACGCGCCCGCTCGGGTTGCTCGGCGAGCACGCGTAGAGCAGGCGCGTGCGCGCCCACGCCGAATCGGGGATGGCGTCCCAGTCGGGCGCCTCGGTGCCGCGCGCGTTCACGAAGTGCGGCTGCGCGCCGCCGAGGAGCGCCGCGCCCTCGTAGATCTGGTAGAACGGGTTGGGCGAGATCACGACCGCGCCCGCCTCGGCGGGATCGAGCACCGCCTGCGCGATGGCGAAGAGCGCCTCGCGCGAGCCGAGCACCGGGATCACCTCCTTCTCGGAATCGATGGTCACGCCGTGGCGCCGACCGAGCCATCCGGCGATCGCGCGGCGCAGCTCGGCGAGCCCCAGCGTGAGCGGGTAGCGCGCGATGGCGCCCAGGTTCGCGGCGAGCGCGTCGCGCAGCACCGCGGGCGTCGGATGCTGCGGCTCGCCCAGGCTTAGCGCGATGGGGGCGACGTCCGCCGGCGGCGTCGCGCCGGCGAGGAGCTGGCGCAGCCGCTCGAACGGGTAGGGCCGCAGGAGCTCGAGGCGCGGATTCATCCCGCGATTATACGGGGCGCTTGCTTCGTCCCCGCGGCCGGTTGCATCCGTAGCGTCGTCCGACACGGCGCGATTGCGGCCGGTCATTGCCGCGAGGCCGGAAAAGGCGGAACAATGCGGGGCATGAGCATCGAATTCGGCGTGCCGCGCGGCAAGGGCGGCGAAGAGGAGGCGGGCCCGCGCGACGGGGGCGCCGTGACGGTCCTGGTCCAGATGTACCGGTGCCCGTCGGGCCATTTGAGCGACATCGTCTGGACGGCGCCCGAGATGGCGATCGTGCGCGAGGCGCACGACCTGCGGTTCTACTGCCCGCGCTGCCGGCGCTCGCGCTTCGCGTCGGACGCCGAGGCGAGGAGCCTCCTCGCGGCATTCGGGCTCGCGCCCGCGCTGCGCATCTACGCCTCCTGAGCTCCGCGCCTTACTTCAGCAGGCCGAGGCGCACCAGAGGCAGCTTCAGCCACCAGCGCCAGCCGCGGCGGCGCACCACCTCGCGATTGCATTCGGTGAGCTGCAGCCCTCGCGCGAGGAGCTGCGCGTCGCGCTGCGCGAGCTCTCGCTGCAGCAGGTCGACGCGGTGCGAGGCGTCGACCATGCCGCGGTAGACCTTCTCGTAGTCGCGATAGACCCAGTCGCCGCGGTCGGCGAGCACGGAGAGCGCCGGCGCGACCGCTTCGAGCGCGCGCGCGTCCCGGCTCGCGACGAGCAGGAAGTACAGCGGCCGCGAGAGCGCGTGCGCGGCCTCGCCGGGCCGCTCCTCGTCCACCTCCACCACCTGGCCCTGCGCGCCCGCGCCGCCCTCCGGCGCGATCACCGAATAGAAGGTGGGGCGCTGCCCGAACCAGCGGCTGTGGGGAAAGCGCGCGGCCACGAGGGCGTCGAGCTCCTCGCGGTAGAGCTCGCGCACGTGGAACTCGTTCGCGTAGTCGCGCTTGTCGCTGTACTCGACCTTGTTGGGGCAGGAGAGCACGAGCACGCCGTCGGGGCGCAGGACGCGCGCGAGCTCGTCCAGGAAACACTCCTGCTCGCCGATGTGCTCGATCGTCTCGAAGGACACGGCGAGGTCGGCCGAGGCCGCGGCGAGCGGCAGCGCCGCGCACGAGGCGCGCACGAAGCGCAGGTTCGGCACCTCGGCGTACGTGCGGCGCGCATGGTCCACGGCCTGCGGGGAGACGTCGATCCCGGTCACGCGCGCGGCGCTTCGCGCGAGCAGCGCCGAGCCGTATCCCTCGCCGCACGCGACGTCGACCACCTCGCGCCCCGCCGCCCAGCGCGCGGCGAAGTGGTAGCGGTGCCAGTGCTCCATCCAGATCTCGCCCTTCGCGCCGGGCACGAAGCGCTCGCCGGTGAAGGGCAGGGTCCCGTCGGGATCGGTGGCGGCGGACATCGCGCCATTATAGGTTCGCCCGCCACGCGCTCGCCGGAAGGGCGCCGGCGCGGGCAGAATACGCGCTCCTCCCCGAACGGAACCGACCATGAGCCGCCAGCCCGCGTTCAAGGCCGCCGCGATGCACGTCGCCCCGGTCTTCCTCGATACGCCCGCCACCGTCGACAAGGCGTGCGCCCTGATCGCGGAGGCGGCGCGCAACGGCGCGCGGCTCGCCGCCTTCGCCGAGACCTGGATCTCGTACTTCCCCGTCTGGTGCGCCCTGCGCGCGCCGATTCGCAACCACGACTTCTTCCGCGCGGCCGCGGGCGCCGCGATGCGCGTGGACGGGCCCGAGATGGCCGCGATCCGCGCCGCGGCGCGCAAGGCGGGGATCGTCGTCTCGCTCGGCTTCAACGAGGGCACGGAGGCGAGCGTGGGCTGCCTCTGGAACTCGAACGTGCTCATCGGCCCCGACGGCGCGATCCTCAACCACCACCGCAAGCTCGTGCCGACGTTCTGGGAGAAGCTCGTGTGGGCGAACGGCGACGGCGCGGGGCTGCGCGTGTGCGAAACGCCGCTCGGCCGCGTGGGCATGCTCATCTGCGGCGAGAACACCAACCCGCTCGCGCGCTTCACGATGATCGCGCAGGGCGAGCAGGTGCACGTCGCGAGCTTCCCGCCGGTGTGGCCGACCAAGGACCCGCGCGAATCGGGCCGCTACGACCTCGCCTCGGCCACGCGCATCCGCTGCGGCGCGCACGCGGTGGAGGGCAAGCTCTACAACGTCGTGGTCTCGAGCTTCATGGACCGCGCGATGCGCGATGCGCTCGCGAAGGGCGAGCCCGAGGTGGCGCGCATCCTCGACGACTCGCCGCGCGGGGTCTCCATGGTGCTCGGGCCCGACGGCGAGCCGGTCTCGGAGGTGGTCGCGGACGAGGAGCGCATCCTCTACGCCGACATCGACCTCGAGCGCTGCGTGGAGTTGAAGCAGATCCACGACCTCTCGGGCTACTACAACCGCTTCGACGTGTTCAAGCTCACGGTCGACCGCAGCGCCCACCGCCCGGTGCGCTTCGAGGACGAAAGCGAGGACGAGCGCGCGGCCCCGGAACTGGAGGCTAGCGAAGGAGCCCGCGACGCCGCATCCACTCCTGCGCGGGCTGCCGCCATGCCGCGAGGCGCGCGATGAGCGGGCGATCGCGCACCAGCCGCCGCAGGTCGCCGCGCGTCACCATCACCACCGACTCGCGCCGGGCGTAGGCGTCGGCCATCTCGGAGATCTCGCGCGGCGAGAAGGCGACGCGCATCGCGCGCTGGCGCTCGAGCGCGTCGGCGTAGGCGCGGTCGAGGAGCGCCTGGCGCTCGGCGGCGACCGATGCCTCCGCGGGCACGCGGTACTTCGACGTGGTCTTCTCGACCATCACGAAGTCGTCCTCGAGCGTGTAGCGCGTCCACAGGTTCCAGTCCTCGAGCTGGTCCATGTCCTCGGCGAAGCCGCCGTGGCGCTCGTAGAGCCGGCGGTGGAAGAGCACCGCCTGGATCGGCAGGAAGTTGTGGTGCCAGAGCGTGAGGCGGTCGAAGGGATGGCGATGCCGCGTCACGTGCATCACCTCGTGGAAGGCGCCGCTCGCCGCGTCGAACGCCGCGTGAGTCTCCCAGGCGAGGCCGTAGGCGCCCGCCGCGCCGTGGCGCGTCACGGCGTCGACGAGCACCTCGACGTGATCGGCGAAGAGCAGGTCGTCGTCGTCGAGGAAGTTGAGCCATTCGCCGGTGGCCTCGGCCAGCGCCAGGTTGCCCGCGCGCGCGCGGCCCACGCGGTGGCCGGTGGCGCGGTAGCGGATGTCGAGGCGGTCGCGGAATTCCTCCACGGCGTCGCGCGAGCGCGGCTCGCCATCCTCGAGCACCACCACCTCGAGGTTCGGCCACGTCTGGTTCGCGCAGGAGGCGAGCGCCTCGCGCAGGCGCCCGGGCCGCCCGACGGTGCGGATGAGGATCGAGACGCGCGGCGTCGCGCGCCGCGGCTCCTCGCGCGCCGAGGCGAAGCGCTGGAACGCGCCGTCGCGGCGCGTCTCGTAGCTCCAGCCGTTGAACTGCGGGACGAAGCGCGCCGTGGGGCGCACGCGCGTCCCCGCGAACGCGGGCCAGCGCGCGAGGAACGCGAGCCCGGCGCGCGCGAGCCCGCGGCGCCGGCCGGGAAACGTGGCGGGCGCGGCGATCTCGGCGGCGAGCATCGCGAGCCCCTGCAGCGTGCGCAGCAACCCGCCGTAGCGCGCGCGCAGGCAGAGGTTGGTGAGCACGCCGCCGAAGACCTGCAGCGGCTTCACCTCGGCCGCCTCGCGATAGGTCTCGTGCACGACGGCGAGCTTCGGCTGGTAGGCGAGGCGCCATCCCGCGGCGCGCAGGCGCCACGAGAGGTCCACGTCCTCGCCGTACATGAAGATTCGCGGATCGAAGCCGCCCACCGCCTCGAACGCCGCGCGGCGCACGAGGAACGCGGCGCCGCTCACCCACGAGGTCTCGAGCGTGGCCGGGTCGTAGGCCTTGGGGTGCTCGTACGGAACCTGCCGCAGCTCCCACGCGGCGACGTCCGCGGGGCTCGCGATCGCCGCGTCCACGAGCCGCTCGAGCACGCCCGGCTCGAGCACGCAATCCTGGTTGAGGACGAGGGCGAAGGGCGCCTCGCCGCGCGCGAGCGCCGCGTTGTGCGCGCGACCGTATCCCACGTTTGCCCCGGAGGCGTGCACCTCGATGCGCGCGAAGGCGCTCGCCGCGCTCGCGTTCGCGAGGCCGGCGATGGCCTCGGTGGTAGCGGGGTCGTCGCCGTTGTCCTGGATGAAGAGGTTGCGCACGAGGGGCCGCGCGCAAGGCTCGGCGAGGCTCGCGAGGAGCCGGCCGAGGAGCGCCATGTCCGGGCGGTACGCGACGATGGCGACGTCAACCGCGCGCATCGCGCACCTTCTTCAGCAGCAGCCGGCGCAGCAGCGCGGGCAGCAGCTCGAGCGCGGCGCGGCTGTCGCGAAGCTGGGCGTTCTCCTCGGCGAAGCGGCGGCGCGCCTCGACCTCCTTGCCGAGCTCCGCATCGAGCCGCGCGACGTCCTCCTCGAGCTTGGCGATCCAGCCGCGCGCCTCGGTCTCGAACTCGCGCGCCTTCGCGCGCTCGGCATCGAGGCCGTCGCGAAGCTGGACGAGCTCGTCGGCGAGGCGCGCGACCTCCTCGCGGAAGAGCGCGCCGTCGAGGTTCCTCGCGAGGAGCGCCTGCACGCTCGGCGCTTGCGCGTCGACGGGCAGCGCGGGATCGATCGCGAAGCGGGCGTAGAGGGCGTCGAGGGAGCGGGCCATCGTGTCGAGTCGGGGCACCCGCGCGTCGTCGGCGCGGGCGAGGTCGGATTCTACGCGCGCGAGCTCGGCCCCATTCGCCGGATCGAGCAGGCGGCGCAGCTCGGCCGCGATCGCGCCCGCGCCCGCGCGTTCGGGCAGCAGCCAGCCTCCGCCATGGCGGCGCACGCGCTCGCCGAGCGCGCCCTCGGGCGGGACCAGCACCGGCAGGCCCGCGTCCCACAGGTCGGAGAGCGCATAGCTGAAGCTTTCGGGGACGCGATTGGGAAAGAGCGCGAGGCGCGCGCCGTAGGCCCGCAGCAACGCGGGCACCTCGTCGTCCTGGTACGCGCCGTGCACGAAGAGGCCCTCGTTGCGCCATCCGGGCGGGACCTGCGCGTCGAGGTAGCCGACGACCACGACGGCGATGCCGTGCGCGGCGAGGAGCGGGCCCAGCGCGTCGAGCACGGCGCTTCCCTTGTGCGGGCCGATCGCGCCCAGCACGGCGACGACATGGCGCGGGCGGCGCGCCGCGAATTGCGGCCGCGTTTCGGCGGGGGCCGGGGCGGCACGGCGCGGCGGCGATCCGTTGGGGACCACCTGCACTTCGAGCCCGGGGACGTGCTCGCGCGCGAGGCCGGCGATGTAGTCCGAGGGCGCGAGCACCGCGGCCGCTTCGCGCAGGAACGCGGACGTCTGCGCGAGCCACGCGGGATCGGGCGCGCGGGGCGCGGCGGGATCGAGCCCGTCGGGACGCAGGAAGAGGATGTCGTGCAGCGTCGCGACGATCGGCAGCTTCAGGCGGCGGGCCGTCGCCGCCGCGCGTTCCCGCGCCTCGCGCGTCGTCGCGTGCGCATGCACGAGGCCCACGCGCTCGTGGCGCAGGTAGCGATCGAGCGCCTCGGGCTCGCGGGCGAGGGCGTCGCGGTCGAGGGGCAGGAAGCGCTCGCGCGCGGGCAGCTCGAGCACGTCGGCGCGAGGCGACACGTGCCAGAGCAGGTGCGCTCGCGGCACGGTGCGCGCGAGGTCGCGCAGGTGGCGGTCCACGCCGCCGCCGTGGAGCGAGGCGATGTGCAACACTGCCGAGGGTTGCATCGCCCGATCTTAACCCCGTGAAGATTCCCGCATCGGCGCCCACCGCGGCGCTGCTCTTCGGCGCCGCGGTTTGGGGCGTCATCTGGTATCCGTACCGCCTGCTCGCGGCCGGCGGCCTCGACGGCATCTGGTCCACCGTCGCGACCTACGGCGTGGCGCTCGTCGCCGGCCTCGCGCTCTTCCCGCGCGAGGCCGCGCGCCTGCGCGACGCGCCGCCGCTCGCCATCGTGATGGCGCTCGCGATCGGCTGGAGCAACCTCGCGTACGTGCTGGGCGTGCTGCAGGGCGAGGTGATGCGCGTGCTGCTGCTCTTCTACCTCGCGCCGCTCTGGACGGTGCCCCTCGCGCGGGTGCTCCTCGGCGAGCGCCTCGACCGCGAGGGCTTCTTCGTGATGGCGCTCGCGTTCGCCGGCGCGCTGACGATGCTCTGGAAGCCGGAGCTGGGCCTGCCGTGGCCCGAGACGCGCGCGGAGTGGCTCGGGCTCGTCGCGGGCTTCCTCTTCGCGCTCGGCAACGTGCTCATCCGGCGGCTGCAGGCGATGAGCGATGCGGGCAAGTCGATCGCCATCTGGGCGGGCGTGACCGCCGCGGGCGTCGTGCACCTGCCGTCGAGCGCCGTGCCGGCCGATGTGGCCTGGAGCGCGATTCGCGCGGCGCCGATGCTCATCGGCGGCCTCGGCCTCGCGCTGGTCGCGATGAGCCTCGCGCTCCA
>DASUXK010000267.1:0-5914 GCA_036377935.1 Usitatibacter sp. | reverse complement strand
GCGGTGCCGCGCGAATCCCTGTCCAGGCGGCCCAGCGCCGCCTCGATGTCCGCTTCCGAGGCGCCGGGAAGGATCAGCAGCCGGGCATGTCCCGCGGCATCGAAGCCGAACACGCCGCTGCTGTGCATCACCTCGTACTCGCCGTTCGCATCCGGCTTGCTGCGCGAATAGCTCACGCGGTAGCGGCGCGCGAGGTCCTCGAGCTCGTCCTCGCTCGGGCGCAGGCCCTTCACCCGCGGCCCGAAGGCGCGCGCGTAAGCCGCGAGCTGCTCCGGGGTATCGCGCGCCGGGTCCACGGTGACGAAGAGGATGCGCAGGTTGCGCGGGCCGGCGACCCGCGCCGCCTGCGAGAGGCGCGCGAGCGTCGTGGGGCAGACGTCGGGGCAGTGCGTGAAGCCGAAGTACACGAGCACCGGCTCGCCGCGGAAATCCGACGCGCGCACCGCGCGGCCCGTGTCGTCGGTCATGGCGAACTCGAGCGGGTGCACGAGGCCCGCGACGTTGCGCACCGGCCCGTCGTTGCCGACGAGCCGGTCGCAGCCGGCGAGGGCGAGCGCGAGCGAGAGGAGCGCCGCGGCGCGCAGCGGGGCCGTCATGCGCCGCTCCCCGCGGCGAGCGTGGCCGGCCGCGGCACCGCGCGCCCGCGATCGGCGTGCATCCAGCGCGAGAACACGATCAGCGCGGCGATCACGTGCATCATCGATGCGGGAATCCACGTGATGAGCCCGCCCAACGTCTGGTCCGTCCCCGGGCTCATGTCCCAGGCGCGGCCGCACAGGCCGTAGACGTCGAAGAGGTCGTTGCCGGAGAGCGCGATGTAGGCGCCGAGCACGATCTGCGGCGGCATCGCGAGGACCAGCATCCAGATGCGCGGGCCGAAGCCCGACCAGCCGCCTTCGGCTGGGCCGCGCGGATCGAGCACCAGCGCCCAGAAGAGCAGCCCGTCGAGGAACATGCTCCAGTTCATCACCCAGTACCAGTCGGGGCTCAGCATCGCCACGAAGTGCACCGGGGGCGAGAGCCAGAAGAAGATGAGGCCCACGAAGATCACCGGCCCCACCCACACGTTCTGGATCGAGCGCACCGCGAGCTGCGTCGCGGGACGATTCCATGCGGGCACGATCGCGCGATCGACCAGGACGCGCGGCAGGCCGCGCCCGAGGGTGGCGATCGGCAGCGACAGCGCGATGAGGAACGCGCCCAGGTGGTGCAGCACGAGGTGCGCGAGGCGGTGCATGAAGAACATGTGCTGCGCGAGGTAGTCGAAGCGCGTCTGGATCACGAGCCAGACGAGCGCGCAGCCGGCGAAGAACGCGATGCGCCGCCCCATCGACGGACGCTCGGCGCGCGGCGTGCGCGACAGGCCGACGGCATAGGCGACCGGCCCCACGAGGAGCAGCAGGACGGCGAGCACCGAGGGCTCCCAGGGAACGAGGAAGCGCAGCGCCTCGTGCAGGATGTCGGTCATGGCGCTCGGCCTAGCGGCCGGCCGGGCCCCGGACGGGGAACGCCGCGGTGAGCGTGCGGCCGCCGGAGAGCTTGAGCGCGACGGTCGCCTGGTCGCCGGGCTTGAGCCCCGGCTTCGGGTGCATGAGCATCAGGTGGTAGCCGCCCGGCGCGAAGGCGAGCGTCCCGTGCGCCGGCACGACGGCCGAATCCACGGGCTCCATCGTCGTGCGCCCGCCGTCGGTCATCGTGCGGTGCATCTCGGCCATGCCGAAGTCGGGCGACGAGGCCCCTTCGAGGCGCAGGTCGACGGGACCGTCGTTGTGCAGGGTGAAGTACCCGGCCGCGGGCGCGCCGCCCGGAATCAGGCGCACCCACGCATCGGACAGGCGCAGGTCGGCGGCGGAGGCGGAGGTCGCGAGGGCGAGGCCCGCGGCGAGGACGAAGAGGACGGCGCGCAGCGGCATGCGCCCATTCTAGCCCACGGGGAGCGCTTCTCGCGGGGCGCGCACGAGCGCTTCGGCCGGCACGCGCACCCAGCCCTCCATCAGGCGCCGGGCGCTGCGGCTCATCACCGCCTTCTCCACGATCCAGGCGCCGTCTTCATGGCGCACCGAGGCGCCCACGCGAAGCACGCCGGCGGGGTGCCCGATGCGGGTCGCGAGCGGATCGGTGCCGCGCGCGAGCATGCGTTGGGGAAGCGTTCCCTCGATGGCGCACGCGACCGCGGCGGCCACCGCGCCGGTGCCGGTGATCGCATGGTGCATCTGTCCCATGGAGAGCATGCGGATCGCGATGTCGAGGTCGCGTAGCGCCACGGCCTTGCCGCTCGAGGCGGTGTACGCGCGGGGCCGCGACACGAACGCGATCTTGGGCGTGTGCAGGCGCTTCTCGCTCGCCTCGCGGGCGCTCGCCGCGAGCCCCATGACCACCGCCGCGTGGGCGCGGATCGCTTCGCAGCGTGCCAGGAGCTCCGCCTGGCCGTTCACTTCCGCGGGAAGCTCGATGCCGCTCAAGCCCAGGGCCTGCGCATCCACGAACACGGTGGGATTGCCCGCGGTGATGAGCGTGGCGTCCACGCGGCCCACGCCGGGGACGTCGAGGCGGTCGGCGACGTTGCCGGTGGGCAGCATCGCGCCGCCCGCATCTTGCGCATTCCCCGCGCCGCCCGGGTCGAGGAACTCGATGCGGATCTCGGCGGCGGGGAAGGCGACGCCGTCGAGCCGGAAGTCGCCTTCCTCGATCACCTCGCCCGAGCGCATCGGCACGTGCGCGACGATGCGCCGCCCGATGTTCGCCTGCCAGATGCGCACCGTCGCCATCCCGTCGGGCGGCGCCTCGATCCAGCCCTCGGCGATCGCGAAGGGGCCGACCGCCGCCGTGAGGTTGCCGCAATTGCCCGACCAGTCGATCAGCGGGCGGTCGATCGCCACCTGGCCGAAGAGATAGTCCACGTCGCAATCGGGACGGCTCGAAGGCGAGAGGATCACGACCTTGCTGGTGCTCGACGTGGCTGCGCCCATGCCGTCGATCTGCTTGCCGTAGGGGTCGGGGCTGCCCACCACGCGCAAAAGGATCGCGTCGCGGGCGGCGACGTCGGCGGGAAGGTCGGCCGCGCGGAAGAAGACGCCCTTGCTCGTGCCGCCGCGCATGTACACGGCGGGAATGCGCAGCGCGCTCATGCTCGCGCCTTCGCCGGCTGCACCACGATCACGTCGGGATCGTCGGCGTGCTCGACGAGGAGCGAACGCACGCGGTTCTGCCAGAGGTCGCGGAAGAGCGCGGCCTCCTCGGCCGACGCGGCGCCGGCGAGCAGCCGCGGCAGGAGCAGGCCCACGCGCGGATCCGAAGGCACGCGGTCCAGGCGCGCGGAGACCGCGACCGAGGCGCCCGTGTCCTCGCGCGTGAAGCGCACCTGCCCCGCGAAGTCCGCGCCGAACGCGAGCAGGTCGCGGCGCACGAAGCGCCCCGCGATGCCCTTGAAGCCGCCGGCCTGCGCGGCGCCGGTGAGGAGGCTCGCGACGTTGGCGATCACGCCGGCCACGCCTTCCTCGGCGCGGTCGTGCATCTCCACGCGCACCGCGCCGCGTTCCGGCACCTCGCCCGGGTAGAGCGATGCGAGCGCCGCGCGCGTCATGAGGTACGCCGAGGCCACCGTGGGGCAGGAGTGGCCCGCGAGCTTCACGGCGTCGCCGTAGCCGTACTCGAGGAAGCCGCCTTCGCAGGCGCCGAGGAAAGCGGCGAGCGGATCGCGCAGCCGGATGCGCGGCGCCGCGTCGAAGAATTCGGGGAATTTCATGCGCTCATTTTACGCCCCGTCCCCGCGCCGCGAGGGCTGTGGCAGACTGGGCCGTCGACTTTGCGCCCCCGACGACATGCCGAGCATCGTTCGCCTCTTCGCCGTCGTTGCCCTCCTGGTCTTCGCGCTCGCAGCCGTGCTCGTCGGCGCGCCCGCCGCCGCGCAGCCCGCCGTGGCGAGCCCCCACGCGATCGAGATCCCGAAGTGGTTCACCGAATCGTTCCTCGATTTCCGCGACGACGTGCGCGACGCCGCGCGCGACGGCAAGCGCGTGATGGTCTATTTCGGCCAGGACGGATGCCCCTACTGCAAGGCGCTCATGCAAGTGGATTTCGGCACGCCGGACATCGTCGAGAAGACGCGGCGCCATTTCGTGGCCATCGCGCTAAACATCCGCGGCGACCGCGAGGTGACCTGGACCGACGGGCGCGCGATGAGCGAGAAGGCGCTGGCCCGCGCCCTCGGCGTGCAATACACGCCGACCCTGCTCTTCCTCGACGAGAACGGAAAGGTGGCGCTGCGGCTGAACGGCTACCATCCGCCGGCGAGCTTCCGCGTCGCGCTCGACTACGCGAGCCTTCGCGCGCCCGCGGAATCGTTCACCGAGTACCTCGATCGGCACAAGCCGCGCGAAGCCGCGGCGGGCGAGGCGGGCGCGGCGCTCGTCTCCGCCGAGCCGGATCTTCCGCGCCTGCTCGCCGCGGGCAAGCCCGTGATGGTGCTCTACGAGTACGACGGCTGCCGCGATTGCGCCGAGATGCGGCGCGAAGGCTTCGCGCGCCCCGAGGTGCGCGCGTTGCTCGATCGCTTCGCCGTCGTGCGCCTCGACCTCGCGGGCAAGCGCAAGGTGGTGACGCCCGAGGGGCGCGAGAGCGACGAGCGCCGCTGGGCGCGCGCGCTGCAGGTGGCGTACGCGCCGACGATGGTGTTCCTCGACGCGGGCGGCCGCGAGGTGTTCCGCTCCGAGGGCTACCTCAAGCCGTTCCACCTCGCCTCCACGCTGGACTACGTCGCGAGCGGCGCGTACCGCGGCGAGGCGGACTTCCAGCGCTACCTGCAGGCGCGCGGGGAGCGGGTGCGCGCGGCGGGCGGCGAGGCGCGGCTCTGGTAGCGCGGGATCAGCGTCCCTTCCAGTCGCGGAACACGTCGAGGTCCATGCCGTCGGGCTCGAAAAGATAGCCCGGCGCGTGGCCGGGCGTGTCGGTCACGCCGTACTGCCACGTGATCTCCTTCGTCGCGCGGTCGATCACCAGCACGCGGTGGCGCCGGTCGTCGTTCACGACGATGTCGCCGGTGGGAAGCTCCAGGGCGAGCGACGGGTGGTCGAGCATCCGCTCGCCGCTCTTCACCGCGTACTCCCAGGTCGCCTTGCCGCTCTTCGGGTCGAAGACGACGATCTTCCCCGGCTTCGAGTAGTCGGCGACGATCACCTGCCCGTCCCGGGTGGGAAACGCGTCCGAGGGATAGCGCACGCCCGGCGCGCGCCGCGACCACGCCACCTTGCCGTCGCGCGTGATGCGCGAGATCCACGCATCGGGGATCTCGGTCACGAGGATGTCGCCGTTGTCGAGCGGCGTCGCGCCGTTGGGGTAGGCGAGGAACGCGGGCGGCGCGTGGCGGCAGCGACGGTCCGTGCCCCACTGCCCGGTGACGACGGAGCGCTTCGGGTCGATGAAGAGCACGCGGCAGTTGCGGATGTCGGCGGTCACCACCGCGCCATCCTCGAGCAGGTGCGCATCGTCGGGGAAGTCGAAGTAGCCGTGCGCCACGCCCTTCGTGTCGGACGCGCCGAACGTCCACGCGAGCTCGCGCTTCGCGTAATCGACGAAGTGGATGTCGTAGTTGTCCTCCTCGTTCACCACCAGGAGCTTGCCGTCGGGCGAGAAGAAGACGTCGTCGTTGCCGCGATAGACGCGCAGGTTCGGCGAGGGGAATTCCCACAGGATGCGCTTGTCGGGAGCGATCTCGATCAGCCGGTTGTTGCGCCGGTCGGCGATCACGATCGGGTAGGGGAGCGGCTTCCCCCACGAGGCGACCGGCTGCCGGCGGTTGCCGGTCACCGGCGGGATCGGCGGCAGCGTGGCGCCGCTCGACACGACGCCCGCGCCCTTCGGATCGTCGATGCCGCCCGTGAGCGCGACGTCCGGCGCGATGCGCGGCGGGCTGCCC